>JAIENF010000509.1 GCA_019751575.1 Burkholderiales bacterium | reverse complement strand
CCCCGCGATGCACGCGCAGGCGACGCAGTTCATGGACCGTCACGGCTGCCCGGCGCTGGTCTACGCGAACGCCGGCATCAGCATCGGAACGCTCACCGAACAGTCGGGCGACGCCGAGGTCTTCCGCGAGATCATGGATACCAACGTGCTGGGCCTGATGCAGACCTTCGCCCCGTTCCTGCCGCAGATGCAGGCGCGCGGCAGCGGCACGCTCGTCGGCATCGCCAGCGTCGCCGGGCTGCGCGGCCTGCCTGGCGCCGGCGCCTATGCGGCGTCGAAGGCGGCCGCGATCGCCTACCTGGAATCGCTGCGCATCGAGTGCCGCAGCTACGGCATCCGGGTGGTCACCCTCTGCCCCGGCTACGTCGCCACCGGCATGACTGAACGCAACCCCTACCCGATGCCGTTCCTGCTCGCGGCCGACGATGCGGCGCGGCGCATCGCGCGGATCGCGCACGATGGCCGCTCGTTTGCCATCGTGCCCTGGCAGATGGCGATCGTCGGCCGCCTGATGAAGCTGATGCCTGACTGGCTGTGGGACCGCGCGCTCGCCGGCGCAGCCCGCAAGCCGCGGCGCGAACCGCCGCCAGCCTAGCCGAAGAACCCGGTGGCCAGCAGTTCCTCGGTCAGTGCGCGGTAGTCGCGCGCGCCAGGGCTGGCCGGCGACTGGCTGAACACGTCCTTGCCGTACATGGGGCTCTCGGCCAGCGAGACGTTCTCGACGATGCGCGTGGTGCAGAGATTCTCGCCATAGCGGCGCGCCAGCTCTTCCTGCACGCCGGCCGCCAGCTTGCGCCGCCCATCGAAGCGGGTGATCACCACCCGGCGCATGAACTTGCGGTTCAGGCGCGACTCCAGCACGTTCAGCGCCGAATCGAGCCGGTGCACCCCCTGCAGCGAAAGGTAGTCGGCCGAGACCGGGATCAGCACCCGGTCGGCGGCGATCAGCGCGTTGAGCGTCAGTACACCGAGCATCGGACAGCAGTCGATGAACACCGGTCCGCGATGCTGCGTCTCCTCGACCATCGCAGTGATTCCCTGCCGCAGCTTGCCCGAGATGCCGGCGTCGGACGCATGCAGCGCATCCACCTTCGACAGGTCAGGCGACCCGGGCAGCAGCCGTACGCGTTGCGGCGTCTGGCGCAGCATCGAGGCCAGCGGCTTGCCCTCGGCGAAGAACGCGTAGCAGCTGTCGCCCTTCGCGAATGCGCGTACCCCGAACGCGAGGGTCAGGTGTGCCTGCGGATCGAGGTCGATCGCGATCGGCGCGAGCCCGCGATGCGCAACGGCCACCGACACGTTCAGCGCCGTCGTGGTCTTGCCGACGCCGCCCTTCTGGTTGAAGACCGCGATGACGCTCAAGGGAACGATCGCTTCAAGCCGGGACCTGCCGAAGGGCAGACGCAAGGAAGGCTTCGATCGCCTGCTCGACCGTGCCCGGGCCGCCAGCCGACGGTGCCAGCCCAGCCGATGCAGGATAGAAGTGCCCCGCCCCCGGGATGCAATGCGCGGTCACCTGCAGCCCGACCGTATCCGCATGCGCGACCAGCGCCGGTGCCTGTTCGAGCACGTAGTCGAGGTCGCTTTCGCCCCACAGCGCGAGTACCGGCGGCTCCCCGGCTGCCCCGGTGACATGCCGCTTCAGTTCGTCGAGCCCGAGGTAACCCGAGAGGCAGACCACGGCCCCGACCTCGGCATGGCGCGCGAACACCGCATGCATCGCCGAACGGCCGCCGGCGGAGAATCCGCCGACCGCGATCCGCGCCGGATCGACCGCGAGCGGAACGGCGTTCGCACGCACCCAGCCGATCGCGGCGGTGAAATCGGCGGCGGCGGCCTCGATGCCGTTGGCGACCATTTCGCTGGTCGCGGGAGGCAGGTTCATCTGGCGCCGCACGACATCGAGCCGCGAGCGGGGCACGTTCTCGGGATCCACCAGCACGGGAATGGTGCCCGGGTCGGGGTCTTCCGGGATCAGCCTGTAGTCGATCGAGAAGCAGACATAGCCGCGCTCGGCGAAACGGCGGCAGTACTCGGATACCGGCGTGTTCTTCGGCCCGTCTTCCTTGACCGTGTCGTCTTCCTTCGAGCCTCGGTGGAAGGCCCCGCCGAAGGCCAGGATCAGCGCGGGCCGCCCGCCGACTTCGCGGAACGACGCGGGCGGATGGTAGATGTCCAGACGCAGGGCCCGCTGTTGAGGGTCATTCCCGGTGAATCCGACACCGGCCCGCGAATACTCGACGTCGCGGGTGATCTCGCAACCCTGCCCGCTCCCCCTGTTCGACTGCCCGTCCATCCGCCCCCCGGATACGTGACACTGCCGACCCATCGCCTGCGCGGACGCAGCGGGATCGGACGAGAATCTGCAATGCGATGGAAACGCTATACACCGATTTTCCAAGCCGCGTCGGTCGATCGTCAATGCTTTCCCGCCGGACGGGTGCCGCCCGGGCCCCTCGGCGGGCGGCAGGCCACCGCGCCATGGCCCGCCACTGGGTTAGCATCGGCGTCCATGGACCCGCGCGCAGACGGGGCCCCAACTGGAGGAAAGTCCCGGATGATCCACGTCGGTTCCACCGCCCGGCC
>JAIENF010000805.1 GCA_019751575.1 Burkholderiales bacterium | reverse complement strand
CATGGTTGAACTGGCTGCGGTTGAAGTCGAAACCGCCGACCAGTGCCTTGATGGCGCCATCGGAAGGATCCACCGCAACCAGGGAAGCCTCGACCTGTGGCAGCTGCGTGACATGCCAGTTGCTCTTCTCGTCGCGCTGCAGGCGCACGACCGCCCCGGGACGCAAGCGCTGCTTCAACGGCGCCTGTTCGCCGATCGTCCGTTGCACGAACCGCAGCCCGTCACCGGTGACCGTCACCCGGCCGAGGCCACGCCGGTACAACAGCATGGACTTGGCATCGACCTGCAGGACCACGGCCGGGAACAGCCCCTCGCTGTCAGGATCGTCCTGAAGCAGATCTTCCAGTTTCTCGTCGGTGTAGTTCGCCGGGAGATCGACGAAACGCTCCGGCCCGCGGAAACCGTGCCGTCGATCATACGCAACGACCCCGCGACGGACAGCCGCATAAGCTGCAAGTTGGTGCTCGCTCACAACCGTGGTGTAGACACGCAATCCGCGGGTGTAGGCTTCTTCCTTGAACCGATCGAACATCACCTGGCGGACCATTTCCGCCACATAGTCAGCATGGACCGTGGTCTCGGTACCCTCCCGGCGGGCCGGCATCACGTGCTTCTCGGCCCGCGCCAGCTGGGCATCATCGATATAGCCGAGTTCGTGCATCCGCCGCAGCACGTATTGCTGACGGAGTTTCGCCCGCTGCGGATTGACCACCGGATTGAATCGGGAGGGGGCTTTCGGCAGTCCGGCCAGCATCGCCATCTCGGCGACCTCAAGTTGTGCGAGCGACTTGCCGAAATAGGTCTGTGCAGCTGCCGCAAAACCGTATGCGCGCTGGCCGAGGAAGATCTGGTTGATGTACAGCTCGAGTATCTGGTCCTTCGTAAGACTCGCTTCTATCTTGAAGGCAAGCAAAGCCTCGTGAAACTTTCGCGTGAAGGTCTTTTCCCGGGACAGGAAGAAATTCCGCGCCACCTGCATGGTGATGGTGCTCGCGCCCTGGCGGGCGCCGCCGCCGGTGAAGTTGGAGATCGCGGCGCGGACCACGCCCATGTAGTCGACCCCGCCATGCTCGTAGAAACGGTCGTCCTCGGCCGCGAGGATCGCCTTCTTCATCATGTCGGGAACGGCATCTATCTTCACCACCGCCCGGCGTTCCTCGCCGAATTCGCCAAGCAGCTTGCCGTCGGCGCTGAACACGCGCAGCGGCACCTTGGGTCGGTAATCCGTCAGGACTTCGAGCGACGGCAGGTTGGGATAGGCGACCGCGGCGGCGAACGCAACCACGAGGACGGCAAGGCCGATACCTCCGGCGGCGACGAGGGCGATGATCAGCGACCAGCGTTTGAGCATTGGCGATTATAGGCAGATGTGCCGTCCCGGATCAGATACGCAAATGAGACAACCCGCGGCAGGACTATGAGTTACGGACAGAAAAACGCTTTACAGTCCAAATAGTTGTTGCTAGCCTTTAACCTTGTTTATGCAATCATGGCCTGAACCTTCCATGTTCAAAGGGAAACTTGACATCAAATTCGACGCGCTTGGCCGGCTGTTCCGGCCAAAGGCGCCGCCGTTGATCGGCGTCGACATCAGCTCGTCCGCGGTCAAGTTCGTCGAACTGGAAGAAATCGGTCGCGACAAGTACCGGATCGAGCGTTACGTGATCGAGCCCCTGTCCCGGGACGCCGTCGTCGACGGCAACATCCTGAACCTCGACCAGGTGTCCGATTCGTTCAAGCGCGGCTGGAAGAAGCTCAACAGCCGGGTGCGCAATGTCGCACTGGCGCTGCCCACCGCCGCGGTGATCACCAAGAAGATATCGGTGCCGGCCGGCCAGCGCGAGGACGAACTCGAACTGCAGGTCGAAACCGAGGCCAACCAGTACATCCCGTTCGCCCTCGAGGAAGTGAACCTCGACTTCCAGGTGCTCGGCCCGTCGCCGACCAGTCCTGACGACGTCGAGGTGCTGATCGCCGCCTCGCGCAAGGAAAAGGTCGAAGACCGCGTCGCCGCCGCCGAGGCAGCCGGCCTGAAGGCGATCGTCGTCGACGTGGAATCCTACGCCACCCAGGCTGCCTTCGACCTGATCGCGCGAAGCCTTCCTGAAGCCGGGCATGACCAGACCATCGCGATCGTCGATGTCGGCACCAGCGTGATGAACGTGAACATCCTGCGCAACGGAGAGTCGGTGTACCTGCGCGAACAGCCGTTCGGCGGGCAGCAGCTGACGCAGGAAATCCAGCGCCATTTCGGCCTGACCGCAGACGAGGCGGAGCTGGCCAAGCGAAACGGCGGCCTGCCCGAGAACTACGAGGCCGAGGTGCTGCAGCCCTTCATGGACAACCTTGCCCTGGAAGTGGCCCGCGTGCTCCAGTTCTTCTATACGTCGACCCAGTACAGCAGCGTCGACAAGCTGCTGCTGGCGGGGGGCTGCGCCGCGATCCCTGACCTCGACGAGACCGTCAGCCGCCGCACCCAGGTACCGACCGTGGTTGCCAATCCGTTCTCCGAGATGGAAGTCTCGTCGAAGATCCGGCCGCGCCAGCTGCAGATCGACGCACCTT
>JAIENF010000499.1 GCA_019751575.1 Burkholderiales bacterium | reverse complement strand
GAGTTCCAGGTGCCCGAGTATGCCGGCGGCACCGCCGATGCGACAGCCGCTGCCGATGCGCGCGCTGCCCGCGATCACCTCGCTTCAGGCGACCACCGTGAACGGCCAGATGCGCACGTTGTGCCCGACCTGGAACAGGTTGTCGAGCTTGCAGCCTTCACCGATCACGGTGTCGTCGAGCGCCCCGCGGTCGATGGTGGTGTTGGCACCGATCTCGACGTCATCGCCGATCAGGACCGCGCCAAGCTGGGGTATCTTCACCCAGCGGCCCTGGTCCGGCGCGAAACCGAACCCGTCGGCACCGATGACCGCGCCTGCATGCACGATGCACCGCTCGCCGAGGGTGCATCCGTCGTAGACCGTCACGTTGGCAGTCAGCACGGTGTCGCGGCCGATCCGGGCGCGCTGCATCACCCGGCAGCCCGGACCCACCGACACCCCCGCACCGATGATCGCTCCGGCGCCGACGGATGCACCGGGCCCGATCGCCGCGGAGGGATCGACCTGTGCCCGTGGATCCACCGAGGCGGAAGGATCGATCCCCGGAACCACCGGCGCCGTCGGGTTGAGCAACTGCGCGACCCGTGCGTAATACGCATAAGGGTTGCTGGTCAGGATGCGCGGCAGGCCGGTTGCATCGCGTTCCGATTCCGAAACGATGACGGCGCTGGCGCGGGTCGAGGCGAGTTGCCCGCGATACCGCGGGTTCGACAGGAAACTGATCGCCCCGGGGCCGGCCTCGCCGAGCGAACCGACGGCCGTGATCGACGGATCGCCGCCGGCCTGCGCCCCCCCGAGCCTGGCGACCAGTTCTGAAAGCTTCATCGCCATCCGACAGGGCACGCGGCGGGCGCTGTCAGCCGAACAGCCGGTTACTTGTCGGACGCGGCCAAGGCCTTGAGGACCTTTTCCGTGATGTCGATGCGTGTGCTTCGGAAAACCGCTTCCTGGAAGACCAGGTCGAGCTTGTCGGCTTCCGCGATGCGCTTGATCACGACATTGACCCGCTCGAGCACCGATGCCATTTCCTCGTTGCGCCGGATGTTCAGGTCTTCCCGGAACTCGCGCTGCAGGCGCTGGAACTGCTGCGTCAACCGGGCGAGTTCCTGCTCGCGCTTCACACGGTCGGATTCCGACAGCGTCAACCCTTCCTTCTCGAGCGAGACCTGGAGGTCCTTCGCACGGGCGGCCAGCCGCTGGAGTTCCTGGTCACGCGGCGCGAAGTCCTTCTCGAGGCGCTTCTGTGCACGAACCGCCGGCGCCGCCTCGCGCAGGATGCGTTCGGTATCCACGAACCCGATGCGAACGTCCGATGCCTGAGCCCAGGCACCCTGCCCCGCGGTAAGCGTCACGACGAGGCCGACCGCCAACCAGAAACTTCGAACCATCCCTGCCCCCGAATGAACTACCGGTGCTGAACGCACCCTGCTCTACATGATACCACCGGTCAGAACGAGGTCCCGAAGGTGAACTGGAAGCGCTGCAACCGGTCCGTCGGCTCGTTGTTGAGCGGCTGTGCAACGCTGAACTTCAGCGGGCCGAACGGCGACACCCAGGTCACCGCAAGGCCGGTCGAATAGCGGACGTTGCGCGTGGTGAACGATTCATCGGCGAAGCCCCCGTCGACGAAGGTGCTCAGCCGCACCGAGCGGTCATTCCGGAGCCCGGGAAACGGGAACAGCAGTTCGATGTTGCCGACGAGCTTGTGCGAACCGCCGAGCGCCGTGTTGTCCGAATCGCGCGGGCCGACCGCGCCGGTGGCATAACCGCGGACCGAATTGATGCCGCCGACATAGTAGTTGCGGTAGAAAGGCAGCGGCTTGCCGCCGAGACCCTGCCCGAGACCGACATCGCCGGTCAGCTGGAGCGTGATGTCGCGCGTCAGCGGCAGGAAGTACTGGCCGATGTAGTTCAACCGGTAGTACTCAAGGTCGCTGCCCGGTACCGTGACCTCTGCCGACGCCCGCTGGAAGGTACCGCGCGTCGTGTAGATCCGGCTGTCCCGCCGGTCGATCGCGAAGCCGACCGTCGCGAACAGTGCCTGGTTCGACGCGCCGAAATTGTTGACGAAATTGATGTACCGCTGCGGACTGTTCACGAACGTCGTGATGTCGGTCTGCTCGGTCGTCAGTCCGACGTTCACCGTCACGTTCTCGGTCACCGGGATGCCTAGCCGAACACCTGCCCCCGTGGTCTTGGTGACGAAATTCCCGAGGCCGAGGGAGTTCGGATCGAACGTGCGCCGGTAGACATCGAACCCGGCGCTGACGCCGTCGCTGGTGAAGTATGGATTGGTGAACGAGATCGATGCCGTACGATTCACCCGGCCGCTGTTCAACTGCACGGCCAGCGCATTGCCGCTGCCGAAGATGTTGTTCTGCGACACCGAGCCCTGGAGGATCAGGCCGTCGCCGCTGGCGAAGCCGGCGCCGAACAGCAGGTTGCCGGTGGAGCGCTCGACCACGGATACGTTGACATCGACCTGGTCGTTGGCCCCGGCGACCGGCGGCGTCTCGATGTTCACCGCCGAGAAGAAACCCAGCCGGTCGACGCGACGGCGAG
>JAIENF010000605.1 GCA_019751575.1 Burkholderiales bacterium | reverse complement strand
ATCCGCTTCGCCCTCTACCGCAGGCTCGATCGTGCCGTCGCAGCATCCGACTGGGCTGCCGGCGCTGCTGCGCTGGCGCAGATCCGCACCTGGGTCGCGATCAACCTGGGTCTCGGCGTCCTGGTTCTGGTGGTGACCCTGATGCGTTGGCAGGCCTGAGCGGGCCACGCCCGGCTGAGCGGATCGCAAAGGACAGAATCACCACCGTGGCGTTCGACGACCGATAGCGCCAGGAACCGTCATTGCCGCTGCATGGCAATGCACCAAGTCTGGTCGCGGGCGCACCACGGCGATGCCTGAGCGCGCCGCCGTCTCGCCGTCCGACGGGAAGCACGCAGCGCCTCTCGACTGGTACGGATCGTGCATCCCGGCGTCCTGTCCTCTACAGGAGCGGGAGCAGGAACATGCATTCGATCGCCTTGCAATCCAAGAAAGCCTTTCCCTCGCCACGCGCGACGCCGATCGTGCAGGGGCGACGCCTTGCCGCAACCGGCGCAGTCGCGGTCATGCTCGGCGCCGCGATCCCCGGCGTGCTGCATGCACAGTCGCAGGCCGCGAGCAACTTCCCGAACCGCTCGATCCGCATGATCGTGCCGTTCGCCCCGGGCGGTGTGTCCGACATTCTCGGCCGCGCGGTCGCCCAGAAGATGAGCGAGATGCTCGGCCAGAACGTCATCGTGGAGAACCGCGGTGGGGCCGCCGGTACCATCGGTGCCGACGTCGTCGCCAATGCATCGCCCGACGGCTACACGATCCTGCTGACCAGCCTGTCGACGCATGCGATCGCGCCCCATATCCAGCGCAAGGTACCGTACGACACGACCACCGCCTTCGCCGGCATCGGCGGCATCGCGCTGTCGCCGAACATCCTGACTGTCGGCGCCGCGCAGCCGATGAAGACGGTGAAGGACGTGATCGCAGCGGCACGCGCCAACCCGGGCAAGGTGATCTTCGGCTCGTCCGGCATCGGCAGCATCGGCCACCTCGCCAGCGAGATCCTGCGTGCATCCACCGGCGCAGAGATGACGCATGTGCCGTTCAAGAGTGCTGCCGTCGCCTATCCGGACGTCATGGCGGGCAACCTGACCATGGTGTTCGACACACTGCCCTCGGCGATGCAGCACATCAAGTCGGGGGCGGTACGTCCGGTGGTGATGTTCTCTGCCAGCCGGGCGCCGGCATTCCCCGACGTCCCGACCATCAGCGAAGCCGGGTTCCCGGAGGCGACCCTGAACTTCTGGTCGGGACTCGTCGCACCCGCGGGGACGCCTCCGATCGTCCTGCAGCGCCTCAATGAAGCGCTGAACAAGTCGTTGGCCGCCGCCGACCTGCGCGAGCGCCTGGTCGGTGTCGGAGCCGACCCCTGGTCGACGACCCCGAAGGAACTGGAGACGCGTGCCCGGGACGACTTCGACCGGATGGGGAAGCTGATTCGCGCGGCCGGCATCAAGGCCGACTGATCCGGGGCGGCACGGGGAAAGATCGGACAGCGCTCCCGGTTGGGCAACCCCGGCCGTCGGAGAGTGAACTGCATGGGTCCGAAAGGACCATGGCTGGCATGTTGCGCCATTGACGCTCGAACCTGATGTGTCTACTGTCTGACGCAGGATCACTGGTTTTCCTGTTGTTGCCGGTACACCCCAGAGGAGTTCACGATGAACAAGGCGTTCGTTGGTGCGTTGCTTGCGATCGGACTGGGCTCTTCGTTGACGGTTTCGGCCGCCATCGTGGTGCCCGGAGCGGCGAATCCGAATCTTGCCGGGCGTGCGAGCGGCTACACCTGTTGTGGCGGCGGCGGTGGCACCGACAGCGTGCCGGCTCAAGCCCCGGTGCTGGTCACCGGTGTGCCGTTTTCGGCGGGCAACCGCCTGACGTTCTCCGTGACAGGACAAAGCTCGGTAGGCCCGGGTGCCCCGACGGGCGCCAATCCTGGGACCCCCGACGGCAGCAGCCTGTTTTCGATGACCAACTACGGTGACGGGATATCCGCTCCGCTGTCGGTCCGGGTGGATGCGTTGATGGGTGTTTTCCTGGGTGCGTCCAGCCCGACGGGCGCCGCGACCCCGGCCCAGCTCGATTTCTCGGCTGGATCGGGTCTCGCGTTCGCATCGCTCAATCCCCTGGTCGGGCAGATATTCTTCATCGGCGATGGACGCACGACGCTGAACCAGGGCCCGAGTGCCGGCCTGGCGCAGGAGTTCATCGTCCCTGTCGGGGCAACGCGCCTGTTTCTCGGCGCCAGCGACGGTTTCGGCTGGTTCAACAACTCCGGTGACTTCACGGTCGGGATAAAGAACCTCGATTCCGGAACGTCGGTCATTCCCCTGCCTGCGGCGGCGTGGCTGCTTCTCGGCGGCCTGGGTGTGCTCGGCGGGGTCGCCCGACGTCGCGCTTCGGCCTGAGCGGGGAGCCGCGCCCAGGGCCAGAAAGCGTTGCACGCCGGCCCCCTTGCGCGGTGGCGCGCCGATGGTTCTTGCAGGTCATGCGGCAGTTTCATTCTGCGTGCCGCTGGTGGCGACACAGTCGAGCCGGGCCAGCGTGACCACCACCAGCAACGCAGCG
>JAIENF010000366.1 GCA_019751575.1 Burkholderiales bacterium | reverse complement strand
GGGATGCGATCCGTGCCGCTCGCCGGCGAGCTCATTCGGTACGGATGCCGGCAGCCTTCAGCACCGGCTGCCAGGCACCGACCTCCGCCGCCACGAAGGCCGCGAATGCCGCCGGGCTCATCGGCCGGCGCACGATGCCGAGTTCGTCCATCCGGGTCGAGATCGCCGGCAGCGCCAGCACTTCGCCGACGTTGCGGTGCAGCGCGTCGACCACGGCTGCGGGAATGCCCGCCGGTCCGGAGAGCCCGAGCCAGTTCTCCGCCACCAGCGTCGGATAGCCCAGCTCGCCGACCGCCGGGATGTCCGGTGCAGCCGCCACGCGCCTCGCCGACGTCACCGCGAGGATGCGCAGCGCCCCACGCTGGGCATGCGGCAGGCTCTGCGGCAGCGTGTCGAAGGCGAGCGGAATCTGGTTGGCCAGCAGGTCCACCAGCATCGGCGCCGCGCCCTTGTAGGGTACATGCGTCATCGCCACCTTGAACTGCCGCTGGAACAGTTCGCCAACCACATGCCCGACCGAACCGGCTCCGCTCGAACCGTAGTTGAGCTGCCTGCCGCCGCGCGCGGCAGCGACCAGCTCGGCCACCGACTTCACCTGCAGCGCATTGGATACCGCGACCACGTTGGGCACCGCCCCGATCGAGGCGATGTGCGAGAAGCCCTTCACCGGGTCGTAGCGCACCGAGGGAAAGATGAACGGCGAGACCGAGAACGGCGCGGTGTTCGACAGCACGAGCGTATGGCCATCGGGCTGGGCCTGGGCGACGATGGTCGCACCCAGCGTCCCGCCGGCACCCGGGCGGTTGTCGACGACCACCGTCTGCCCGACACGCTCGGCCATCTGGCTCGAAAGCAGCCGTGCGACAATGTCGCTGGAGCCGCCGGGCGGAAAGGTGACGACGATCCGTACCGGGCGCGCGGGCCATGGCGCTGCCGCCTCCGCCTGCTGCGTCGCCTGCGCGCCGACGGCCACCACGGTCGCGCAGCACAACGCCAGCCACGCCCCAACCACACGGCCAGGGAAGACCATCCGATGTACCGACTGTTGCATGACGCCACCTTCCGTCTGTTGCTGATCTGGTCCGCACTGGCTGCGTTCGCGGTCGCCGGCGGTGCAATGGCCCAGGGGCAGGGCCAGCCGAAGCTGCCCATCGTACCGCTCACCGTCGGCAAGCATGTCCTGGCCGCTGAAATCGCCGCCAACCCCGACACCCGCGCGCGCGGGCTGATGTTCCGCTACGAACTCAAGGAAAACGAGGCGATGCTGTTCGTCTTCCCGTCGCCCCAGCGGATGTCGTTCTGGATGAAGAATACCCCGCTGCCGCTGTCGATCGCGTTCATCGACGCCCAGGGCGTCATCCTGAACATCCGCGACATGATGCCGTTCACCACCGACGGCCATCCCTCGGAAGGCGAGGCGCTGTATGCGCTCGAGGTCAATCGCGGATGGTTCGCGCAGCGCGGCATCAAGGCCGGAGACCGGGTGCAGGGGCTCGACAAGGCCGGCAAGGGCCGCTGACTCAGTTCACCTTGATCCCCGCGGCGCGCAGCACCGGTGCGTATTCGCCGACCTCGGCGCGGACGAACTTCTGGAACTCGGCCATGCTCATCGTGCGCCGCTCGATCGACAGTTCGTCGAACCGCTTCGCCACGTCCGGCAGCGCCAGCACCTCGGCAACGTACTTGTGCATCGTCGCCCCGATCGACGCCGGCAGTCCCGCGGGCGCGGACAGCGCGATCCAGTTCTCCGCCGCCAGCCTCGGATGGCCGAGCTCGACCACCGAAGGCACGTCCGGCGCGGCCGCGACCCGCTTCGGCGAGGTCACTGCCAGCCCGCGCAGCGCACCGGTCTTCAGGTGCGGAACGATCTGCGGCAGCGTGTCGAACGACATCTGAACCTGCCCGCCGAGCAGGTCGGTGATCATCGGCGCCGATCCCTTGTAGGGGATGTGGTTCAGCTTCACCTTGAACTCGCGCTGGAAGAATTCGCCGACCAGGTGCCCGACCGAGCCCATGCCGCTCGAGCCGAAGGTCACCGGTTCCTTCGCGGCCCGGGTGTATGCGACCAGCTCGGCGAAGGTCTTCACCGGGATCGACGCCGGTACCACGGCGATCGTCGTCGCGGCGCCGATGAAGCTGAGGTGGGTGAAGCTCTTCAGCGGATCGTAGGCGACCTTGGCGTAGATGAACGGCGACACCGAGATCGGGGCCGTGTTCGACAGCAGGAAGGTGTGGCCGTCCGGCGCTGCCTCGGCGGCGATCTGCGCACCGATCATGCCGCCAGCGCCGGGCCGGTTGTCGACCACCACCTGCTGGCCGAGCCGCTCCGACAGCGGACCGGAGAGGATGCGCGCGACGATGTCGCTGGACCCGCCCGGCGGGAAGGTGACGACGATGCGGATCGCACGCGACGGCCACCTGTCCTGCGCCAGCGCAGGCGAGGTGGCAGCCAGCGCCGGCGCGGCCGCGAGCGCGCCGCCGGCCTGCAGGAAGCGCCTTCTGTTCGAATTGCCCATGGTCCATCCCTCCCTGGTGGTCGGTCAGGAAACAAAGCAATGGCC
>JAIENF010000084.1 GCA_019751575.1 Burkholderiales bacterium | reverse complement strand
GCCGGTGCCGGTGCGGGTGCCGGCAAGGAGCCCGCGCGATGAATGCGCCGCTGCCCCCGTTCCAGGCCGGCATCTACGGTCCTGACGCCGTCATCCTGAAGGGCCTCGACGGCACCAACTGGCGCCTGCGCGACTACGAGGCGCGCGGCGGCTACCAGGCGATCCGCAAGATCCTGTCCGAGAAGATCCCGCCCGACGTGGTGATCGGCGAGCTGAAGAAATCCGCGCTGCGCGGACGCGGCGGCGCCGGCTTCCCGACCGGCCTGAAGTGGAGCTTCATGCCGAAGAACTACACCGGCCAGAAATACCTCGTCTGCAACTCCGACGAGGGCGAGCCGGGCACGTTCAAGGACCGGGACATCATGCGCTACAACCCGCACATCCTGATCGAGGGGATGGCGATCGGTGCGTACGCGATGGGCATCACGGTCGGCTACAACTACATCCACGGCGAGATCTGGGACGTCTACGAACGGTTCGAGGAAGCGCTCGAGGAGGCGCGCGCCGCCGGCTACCTCGGCGACGACATCCTGGGCAGCGGTTTCAGCTTCCAGCTGCACGCCCACCATGGCTATGGCGCCTACATCTGCGGCGAAGAGACTGCGCTGCTGGAATCGCTCGAGGGCAAGAAGGGGCAGCCCCGCTTCAAGCCGCCGTTCCCGGCCACCTTCGGCCTGTACGGCAAGCCGACGACGATCAACAACACCGAGACCTTCGCCGCGGTGCCGTGGATCATCAACAACGGCGGCGAGGCGTTCCTGAACCTCGGCAAGCCGAACAACGGCGGCACCAAGATCTTCTCGGTCAGCGGCGATGTCGCACGCCCGGGCAACTACGAGGTCAAGCTCGGCACGCCGTTCGCGAAGCTGCTCGAGATGGCCGGCGGCATGCGCGATGGCGTGAAGCTGAAGGCGGTGATCCCCGGCGGTTCGTCGATGCCGGTGCTGCCTGCCGACACCATGATGGCGCTCGACATGGACTACGACTCGATCCAGAAGGCCGGGTCGTTCCTGGGCTCCGGGGCGGTGATCGTGATGAACGAGACGCGCTGCATGGTGCGCTGCCTGCACCGCCTGTCCTACTTCTACTACGAGGAGTCCTGCGGCCAGTGCACGCCCTGCCGCGAGGGCACCGGCTGGCTGTATCGGGTGGTCGACCGCATCGAGCACGGCAAGGGCCGGCAGGAAGACCTCGACCTCCTGCTGAACCTCTGCGACAACATCCAGGGGCGCACCATCTGCGCGCTGGGCGATGCGGCCGCGATGCCGGTACGGGCCTTCATCAAGGCCTTCCGCGACGAGTTCCAGTACCACGTCGACCACAAGCGGTGCCTGGTCGGCCCTTACGTTTGAACGTCTGAACGTCCGAGAGAGCGATAGCAACGATGGCCAAGCTGGAAGTCGACGGCAAACCGGTCGAGGTACGCGACGGCGCGATGGTGATGGAAGCCGCCACCGCGCTGGGCATCTACGTGCCGCATTTCTGCTATCACAAGAAGCTGACCATCGCCGCCAACTGCCGCATGTGCCTGGTCGAGGTCGAGAAGGCGCCCAAGCCGCTGCCGGCCTGCGCGACGCCGGTCACCGAAGGCATGAAGGTGTTCACCCATTCGCCCAAGGCCGTGCAGGCGCAGAAGGGCGTGATGGAGTTCCTGCTGATCAACCATCCGCTCGACTGCCCGATCTGCGACCAGGGCGGCGAATGCCAGCTCCAGGACCTCGCGGTCGGCTATGGCGCGAGCGAGTCGCGCTACGACGAACTCAAGCGCGTGGTGCCGAACAAGAACCTCGGCCCGCTGATCGCGACCGACATGACCCGCTGCATCCACTGCACGCGCTGCGTGCGCTTCGGCCAGGAGATCGCCGGCGTGATGGAGCTCGGCATGGCGGGGCGGGGCGAGCACAGCGAGATCATGCCGTTCGTCGCGCGCACGGTCGATTCCGAACTCTCGGGCAACATGATCGACATCTGCCCGGTGGGGGCGCTGACCTCGAAGCCTTTCCGCTTCACCGCCCGCACCTGGGAACTCACCCGCCGCAAGTCGGTCAGCCCGCACGACAGCCTGGGCGCCAACCTGATGGTGCAGGTGAAGGGCAACCGCGTGCTGCGCGTGCTGCCGCTCGAGAACGAGGCGGTGAACGAATGCTGGATCTCCGACAAGGACCGCTTCTCGTATGAGGCGCTCAATTCCGAACTGCGCCTGCCGCGTCCGCTGCTCAAGCGCGATGGCCGGTGGCAGCAGGTCGACTGGCAGCAGGCGCTCGACCATGTCGCCAGCCGCCTGAAGTCGATCGTCGCCAGCCATGGCGCCGCGTCGGTCGGTGCGCTGGCCACGCCGCACCAGACGGTGGAAGAACTCCACCTGCTCGCGAAGCTGGTGCGCGGGCTCGGCTCGGAGAATGTCGACCACCGGCTGCGCCAGGTCGATTTCCGGCTGGACGGCGCGCGCGAAGGCGCACCCTGGCTCGGCCTGCCGGTGGCGGAAGTCGGGCAGGCGGATGCCTTCCTGGTGGTCGGCAGCGTGCTGCGCAAGGACCATCCGCTGCTCGCGCA
>JAIENF010000358.1 GCA_019751575.1 Burkholderiales bacterium | reverse complement strand
CGCCCGTTGCGATTGCCCAGGGGCAGCAGGCCTGGCCATCCCGGCCACTTCGCGTCGTGGTCGGCTTCACTGCCGGTGGTCCGGTCGACCTGGTCGCCCGCATCGTGTCGCCGCGGATGTCCGCCCAGCTCGGGCAGCCGGTGATCGTCGAGAACCGGCCCGGCGCCGATGCCAACATCGCGATGGAAACCGTCGCCCGTGCCTCGCCGGATGGCCATACGCTGCTGCTGATCCAGCCGGGTGTCGCCATCAACCCGCCGCTGTATCGCAAGGTGCCGTTCGATCCGGTCAAGGACTTCGCGCCGATCAGCCTGATCGGCGAATCACCGAACATCGTCGCGGTGTACAACGGCCTGCCGGCGAACACGATGCAGGAACTGCTTTCGGTGGCCCGGGCGAAGAAGGGCGGCCTGTTCTACGGTGCGACCTCCAGCCCGACCCATCTCGCGACCGAGTTGCTGAACACGCTGGCCGGCGTGCAGACCACACGCGTGCCGTTCAAGGGCGCACCGCCGGCGCTGGCGGCGCTGATGTCCGGCGAAGTGCAGATCGTGCTGAGCAGCATCGGGACGCTGCTGCCGCTCGCCCGTGCGGGCAAGGTGCGCGCGCTGGCCGTCACCAGCGCCCGGCGCAGCGCGGTCGCACCCGAACTGCCGACGGTGCAGGAGTCCGGCGTTCCCGGTTTCGTCGCCACCACCTGGTACGGGCTGGCCGCGACCGGTGGCACGCCGCGTCCGGTGATCGACCGGCTGAACGCCGAGTTGCGCAAGGTGCTGGCAGAACCCGAGGTGCGTACGCAGCTGGCGGGGCAGGGCATCGATGAACCTTCGCCCGGCACGCCCGAGCAGCTGGCTGCGCTGATCCGCAGCGAACTGGTGAAATGGGAGAAGGTCGTTCGCGCGTCGGGCGCGGGGATCAACTGACCGCTTCAGTCCCGTCGAGCCATGCGGTCGCCTTGATCTCGATCAGCGCACCGGGACGGATCAGCCCGGCGACCAGCACGCCGGTGGCCGCCGGATAGGGCGCATCCCCGAACACCTTGCGCCGCACGCCGGCGGTCTTGGCATAGCCGTCGAGGGTCAGGAAGTACTCGGTGGTCTCGACGATGTTGTCGAACGAGGCGCCGGCGGCTTCCAGCACGCGGCCCATCTTCTCGAAGATGTATTCGGTCTGGCGCACGATGTCGCCTTCGCCGACCAGTTCGCCCTGGTCGTTGGCGGCGGTCATGCCCGAGATGAACAGCAGGTTGCCGGCGCGTACCGCCGCCGAGAAGGTGTAGCGCGGATTCCAGCCGGTGGCCGGGGTCACTGCGGTGAAGGGCTTGCCCATCGAATGCTCCTTGTCTGCGGTCATCGTTCCTGCGGCCGGCAGCGCAGCAGGTACGCATGGAACCCCTCGGCGACCGGGATGCCTGCGCCGTTGTTCACGCGGACGATGAACCGGACGACCCCCCGGTTGCCGTCCCGCGCCGGCTTCGTGCCTTCGACCTCGAACGCGGTGTGCACCGTATCCCCTTCGAGCACCGGTGCGAGGAAGCGCATGCCCTGCTCGAGGAATGCGACCATCGATGCTTCCAGGCGGGGCGACAGTGCAGTCGCTCCGAGGGCACCGACCGCGGCCACCAGCAGGCCGTGCGCGACCGGCGCGCCGAATCGGGTGCGCCGGGCATACTCGGCATCGTAGTGGATCGGATGGGCGTCGCCGGTGAGCTCGGCGAAGGTCCGGAATGCCGCCGCGTCGAGTCGCCGTTCCTGGCCCGGGTATCGCTGGCCGGCGGCGAAATCCTCGAAATACAGCTGTGACAGCCGTGCAGCCGCGGTCGCCGGGTCGGTCATTCCGCCTTGACGCCCGATGCCCGCACGGCCTGCTCGAACAGCTCGATGTCGGCCCGCAGCTGCTTCGCATACTCGGCAGGCGTGCTGCCCACCGGATCGATGCCCATCGCCGACAGCTTCTGCACCGACTCCGGATGCTTCACGGCCTTGGCGATCTCGATGGCCAGGCGTTCGATCACGGCCGATGGCGTGCCCGACGGCGCCAGCACGCTGACCGACGGCAGCAGCACGAAGTCCTTCACGCCCAGCTCGGCGAAGGTCGGTACGTCGGGTGCCTGCGCGCTGCGCGTGGCACTGGCGACGCCGAGCAGGCGCAGCGTGCCCGACTTCACGTGCGCGGACACCGTCGGCAGCACGGTGAACAGCGCCGGCACCTCGCCTGCGACCAGGGCTGGCGTCGACTGACCGCTGCCCTTGTACGGCACATGCACCAGCTCGATGCCCAGCCGCGTGCGCAGCATCTCCATCGCCAGGTGGTGCGGACTGCCGATGCCGGACGAGCCGTACGAGGCGCTGCCCTTGCGCGCGCGGGCGAAGGCGACGAACTCCTTCAGCGTCGACACGCCGGTGCCGGCGTTGACCGCCAGGAAGAACGGCGAGGTGCCGAGCAGGCTGACCGGCGCGAAGTCGCGCCGGATGTCGTAGGGCAGCTTCGGCGTCATCGCCGGGGTGATCGCCGTCTGCCCGAGGTCGGCGACCAGCAGCGTGTAGC
>JAIENF010000627.1 GCA_019751575.1 Burkholderiales bacterium | reverse complement strand
GACGGTGCATGGCGCTATCGGTCGTCAAACGCCGCGGTGGTGATTCTGTCCTTTGCGATCCGCTCAGCCGGGCGTGGCCCGATCAGGCCTGCCAACGCATCAGGGTCACCACCAGAACCAGGACACCGAGACCCAGGTTGATCGCGACCCAGGTGCGGATCTGAGCCAGCGCAGCAGCGCCGGCAGCCCAGTCGGATGCTGCGACGGCACGATCGAGCCTGCGGTAGAGGGCGAAGCGGATATGCAGGAAGATCGCAACCATCGCGGTACCGAGCACCGCCATCACGGTCCAGGCCAACGGCATCTCGAAGCGTGCACCGGACTGCACCAACTGCTTGGCCACGCGGCCGATCATCCAGATGCCGCTGGCCAGTGTCAGCAGCGAGGCCACCAGCACGACGCGGAAGAAGCGGCCGAGCACGTCATGCATCAGCCGCAACCGCACCGGCGGTTCGAGCTGGACGAGGGCAGGGCGCAGGAAGAAGTGCGAGAACACCATGCCCCCGACCCAGACGACGATGGAAAGCACATGGAGGGTCTTCAGCGCCGCGTAGATCATCGATTCATCCTGTTCCGTTCGAACATCCGACTCAAGGGGTGCCCGGCCCACCCGATCCGCCTGTCGCAGACGGACGGCGGATCACCACCACCACCAGCGTGACCACGGTGAGCGGCACCACGAACCCGAGCATAACCGCTGAGAACGCCTGCAGCGCATCATGTTGTTGCGCGGCCAGGATCAGGTACGCAACGTAGGCGACGTAGTAGCCCAGGAATACGCCGCCTTCCCAGCGCGCGATCTCGCGGCCGCTCAGGAACACCGGCAGGCAGGCGAGCGCGACCGCGAGCATCACCCATATGTCGAAGGCCAGCAGCGACGGTGCCATTGCGAGTCCGAGCGGACCCGACACCAGGCCCGACAATCCCAGGCAGCCCAGGATGTTGAAGGTGTTGCTGCCCACGACGTTGCCGACCGCGATGTCGCGCTCGCCCTTGATCGCCGCGGTGATGCTGGTGGCGACCTCGGGCATGCTGGTGCCGGCGGCGACGATGGTCAGGCCAATGATGAGGTCGCTCACCCCCATCGCCCTGGCGAAGTTCACCGAGGCCTGTACCAGGAGGTCGGACCCGAACACCAGCGCCACGAGTCCGGCGCCGATCAGCAGCAGTTGCGCCGGCAACCGGCTGTCCCATGCGCCCGCACCGGCAGGCTTGATCTCGTCCGCGTACTCATCCTTCGCCGCCTGCGTCTCGCGGCGCGACTGCACGACGAGGAACACCGTGTAGGCGATGAGCAGCGCGAACAGGAATCCGCCGTCGACCCACGACAGCCGGCCATCCAGGCCCAGCGCCAGCAGTAGCAGGCTGGCGCCGATCATGATGGGCACCTCCTGGCGGATCAGCTGGATGTTCACCACCAGCGGCGTGATCAGTGCGCTGAGGCCGAGGATGAACAGCACGTTGAAGATGTTGCTGCCCACCACGTTTCCGATCGCGATATCGGTCCTTCCGTCGAGTACCGCACCCACGCTCACCGCCACCTCGGGCGCGCTGGTGCCGAAGGCGACGATGGTGAGCCCGACCACCAGCGGGCTGATGCCGAACGACAGCGCCAGACGGGACGCACCGCGCACCAGGATGTTGGCGCCAAACACCAGGAGGATCAGGCCGCCGACGAACAGGAGGATATTCATCGCGTGGAGTGTCCTGCGTGCATGGGTTCACCCTTGAAGGGCTGGAGGGTGCCGGGGCCTCCGCTGCGACGGCGCCAGAAGGCGACGAGCAGGTGCATTCCCGCCCCGGCCAGCAGAAGCGTGACGGCGCCTGCGCCCCAGACCGCCCAGGTCACCACCGTCAGGAGTCCGCCCAGCGACGGCATCGCCTGCAGCATCCCCTGGACGGCAGGTGCCATGCCGGACGCGAGCCAGCCCATCGCGTGAACGGCCTCCGCGGGCATCCACGGCGCGAGCCACGCCGGAACCGTGGCCGCTTCGAAGCCGGCGGTGGCGCCGGTGAGCGCCCCGGCGCTGGCGAGGGTCCAGGCCGCGACGGCATGCAATGCCCATGCCGCCAGCGACCACACTGCAAGGAGGCTGAAGACAATGGACCAGATGAGCGCGTGAATCATGGCGGGGTTGCCTGTTCGAACACTGAAGACGGCAGTCTCGTCCAGTTTCCGGTGCGAATAAACCTGCGGATACAAGAGATACACTTCGGTTTTTTCGATGTTACACGGACATGCTCAACTACCGGCACCTCTACTATTTCTGGGTGGTCATCAAGGCGGGGGGCTTCGCTCGCGCGGCCGAGCGGCTGGACATGGCAGTGCAGACCATCAGTGCACAGGTGCGGGAGCTCGAGAAGGCGCTCGGCCATCAGTTGCTGAAGCCGGCAGGTCGTGGGGTGGCGATCACCGAAGCGGGCCAGGTTGCGTTCGCGCGCGCCGAGGAGATCTTCCAGATCGGGCAGGCGATCCCGGACGAGGTGCGCGCGGCCGCGAGTGGATCGGCGGTGCGGCTGGCCGTCGGCCTGTCGGACGGC
>JAIENF010000069.1 GCA_019751575.1 Burkholderiales bacterium | reverse complement strand
CATCGCTGCCATGAACCATTCGCGCGAGCAGATACTGTCCGAATTCGAGCGGCGCCTCGGCCTCGACCCCGATGCAGCGTTCGAGGCGTGCCTGGAGCAGGTCTGCGTGATCACTGCCCTGCGCATCGGGCGCATGGCCGGGGCGCAGGAGGACAGGCGATGATCGGAAAACTCTCCACCCATGTGCTCGACACGGCGCGCGGCTGCCCTGCGCCCGGCGTGCGGATCGACCTCGCGCGGATGGTCGGCGCGCAGCGCGTCGAGCTCAAGACCGTCTACACCAACGCCGACGGCCGGACCGACCAGCCGCTGCTCGACACCCACGAGATGGATGTCGGCCAGTACGAGCTGACCTTCCATGTCGGCGACTATTTCCGCGCGGCCGGGGTTGCACTGCCTTCGCCCGCATTCCTCGACACTGTGCCGCTGCGCTTCGCGGTGGCCGACCCGCTGGCCGGCTACCACGTTCCGCTCCTGGTGTCTCCGTGGAGCTATTCCACCTACCGCGGGAGCTGACGCAGATGCCCGGAATGTCCATCCATGTCGTCGACGTGAGCCGCGGCGTGGTCGCGCGCGGGATGCGCGTCGAGGTGCTGCGCGTCGCACCGGTGCAGGCCGTTCTGGCCGATGGCCCGGTCGACGCATCCGGCGTGCTGGCCGCGCCGGCACTGATGGGGCCGGAGATCACCCGCGGCCGCTATGAGGTCCGCTTCCATGTCGCCGACTATTACCGTGCAGAGTCGGTGCCGCTGCCGGCCGAACCCTTCCTCGAGGTCGTCAGCTATGCGTTCGGGATCGACGATGCGGCCCAGCATCACCACCTGCCGATGAAGACCACGCCGTGGGGCTACTCCTGCTTCCGGGGCGGCGCATGAGCGCCGTCCGTGCCGCTGGCGTGGTGCCGGTGGTCGCTCCGGGCACGGGGCGCGGCGCGCTCGACCTGCACCTGGTCGACCACCCGCTCGCCCAGCACAAGCTCACCTGCCTGCGCGACCGGGACACGCCGGTCGCACTGTTCCGGTCGACCGTGCGCGAACTCGGCCGGCTGATGGCCTTCGCGGCCACCACCGACCTGCCGAGGTCGACGCGCGCGATCGAGACGCCACTCGCACCGATGCAGGCGCCGTGCGTGGACGAGTCGCGCCTGATGGTGGTGCCGGTGCTTCGCGCGGGACTGCCGCTGGCCGAGGCGTTCTGCGAACTGATGCCGTCTGCGGCGGTCGGCCATGTCGGCGTCTATCGCGATGCCTCGGCGCGGCCGGTCGAGTACCTGGTCAAGCTGCCGCCGCCGTCGCCATCGCTTCCGACGCGCTGCTTCGTGGTCGATCCGATGCTGGCCACCGGCAACTCGGCGGCACATGCGATCGACGTGCTGGTCGGGCACGGTTATCCGCTGGCGGAGATCCGCATGGTGGCCATCCTCGCGGCGCCGGAAGGGCTCGACCTCATGGGCCAGCGCTTCCCCGGCCTCACGGTGCATGTGGCGGCGATCGACGAACGCCTCGACGCCGATGCGTACATCGTGCCGGGACTGGGCGATGCCGGCGACCGCATGTTCGGCACCGGGCACTGAGGGCGGCGCCGATGGAACTGACGCACGCCTTCGCCCTCGCGCTGCTGCTCGGCATGCAGCATGGACTCGATCCCGACCACCTGGCTGCCATCGACGGGCTGACCCGCTTCAACGCACGGGTGAATCCCGCCCGCGCGCGCTGGTGCGGCCTGTGGTTCTCGCTCGGCCATGGCGCGCTGGTCACGGCGGCCACGCTGCTGGTCGCCACGCTCGCCGCAGGCTGGCAGCTTCCCGAGTGGGTCGATACCGCGAGCGGCTGGGTGACCGTCGGGCTGCTGGTGACCATCGGGCTGATCAACGTCTGGAGCCTGCACACCGGCGTCGCGGACAGCCAGGGGCCCACCGGCGTTCGCAGCCGCTACCTGCGCGGACTGCTCGCGGCACAGCATCCGCTGTCCATCTTCGGCATCGGCGCGCTGTTCGCGCTCTCGTTCGAGACGCTGACCCAGGCTTCGGTGTTCGCGCTCGGCGCGGGCAGCGCCGGTGCGTCGGGCAGCGTATGGGTGCCGCTTGCGATGGGCGCGGTGTTCACGGCCGGCATGATGGTCACCGACGCGGTGAACGGCCTGTGGCTGTACCGGCTCGCCCGCAACACCCAGCGCCATTCCGCGCTGGCGATGCGCAGGCTCGCGATCGCGATCGCGACGCTCAGTTTCGCGATGGCCGCGTGGGCAGCGGCACGGATGCTGTCCCCCGAGGTCGATGCCTGGTTCGATGGCACTGAATTGCTGCTCGGCCTCGCGGTCCTGGCCGGCGTGGCTGGCTGCTACCTCCTGGCGATGCGCGGCGGTACCCGCCGGGCTGCTTCGCCGCTCGAATGAAGGCGCCGCGCATGATCGATGGCGTGCCGAGGAAGGCTTTCCGATGAAGGTTGCATCCCCCGATGCGCGCACGCTTGCCGCCAATGCCGCGGCATCGGGCGTCACGATAGACCCGGCGCGGCTGGCGATGGTCGAAGGCGGCGTCG
>JAIENF010000497.1 GCA_019751575.1 Burkholderiales bacterium | reverse complement strand
AGTTCCCGGCGGGCGTGATTCTAGCGTCCATGCCCGCGCCCCGCACGATCGCGGGAGCTCTGCGGTATCCTCGACGGATTGCGTTCGCCGTCCCTGTCCGTGTCTTCCGGCGCGGGGGAAGCACATGATGTCCACCCACCGTCGCCATGCGCGGAACCCGTCCGTCCCGCCGGCCCTGCTGCTGGCACTGACACTGGCATTCGCGGTCGGCATGCCGGCGAGGCCGGCCGCTGCCGCGGCACCGGTCGCGGCGGACGAGGCCGCGGTATCCACCGGGTCGTGGTCCTGCAGCCGCTATGCCGAGGCGGCTGGCGCGGGGAGCGGCCAGGCGGCAGCCGGAATCGTGTCGGTGGTCCGGGCGTTCGCGCTCGGCTATGTCTACGGCGTATCGGAAGCGGTCGGCAAACCGTTTCCCGAGGCCGCCGACAATGACCGGCGCATCATCGAACTGCTCGACAAGGGTTGCAGCCAGGACGGCGCGCGGGCGGTGCGCGATTCCACGCTGCTGGCCGGCCGGGCGATGCTCGAGGACGCGCGGTCGCTCGCCGGCATTCCCGCCGCCGATGCCGCCGGGGCGCTCGCATGCCGGGCCTACCTCGATGCACGCGGCGGCACCCCCGGCCCGGCGACACCGCGCATCGAGCAGGTGCGAAACTGGGCGGACGGCTACATCAACGCGCGCTTCGAGCGCGCCGGGCGCGGGCTGATTCCGACGGCGAAGAACAAGGCGCTGATGCTCGAACGATTCGCGGCCGCCTGCAACGAGCGGCCTTCGGCAACGGTCCGCGAGGCCGCCCGGAGCGTGGTCGAGTCGACCCTGCCGGGCAAATGAACATCCCCTCTTCAACCACTGACATGCGAGGAACCCAAGATGGCTGAACGCCCCGAAGACAGGATGCCCGAACCGGTGATGGATCCGGCCGCCCTCTGCCGCGAGGAAATCTACACCGACGGCAAGGTCGGCACCCTGCGCTGCATGGTGCCGGTGAACGTCGACGGCAGCACCGATACCTCGCGCCCGATGCGGTTCGTCGGCGAAGCGCAGATCCTCACCCCTGCGGGCGCACTGCCGCTGTCGTTCGAGGTCGATGGCGACACGCTGGCCGATGCGGTGCAGAACTACGCGGCGGCCGCGAAGGAAGGCATCGAGCGCGCGGTGCGCGAGATCCAGGAAATGCGCCGGCAACAGTCGTCCGGCCTGGTCATCCCCAAGGGACCGATCGGCCCGGGCGGACTCCCCGGCGGCATGGGCGGCGGCAAGATACAGATGCCCTGACGCACCGCCCGGACGGCCGGGACGATCAGCGCGAGATCTCGATCTCGAGGTTGTCGATGAGCCGCGTGCGGCCGAGCCTGGCGGCGGCGAGCACCACCAGCCTGCCGTCGTCAGGCGTCGGCGACTGCAGGTCGTGCTGGCGCCGGACGGCGACATAGTCCGGCTTCCAGCCGCGGGCGCCGAGCGCCTGCATCGCATCGCGCTCGACCATGCCGTGCAGTTCCCCGCCGATGACTGCGTCGCGCGCCCGCTGCAGGATGGCGTACAGCTGCGGCGCCTCGGCACGCTCGGTCGGGCTGAGGTAGATGTTGCGCGACGACAGCGCCAGGCCATCGGGCGCGCGCACCGTCTCCGCCGGGATGATCTCGATCGGCATGGCAAGCTGGCGCACCATGTCGCGCAACACCAGGTATTGCTGGTAGTCCTTCTTGCCGAACAGGGCCGCGTGCGGGCGCACCATGTTGAACAGCTTCAGGACCACGGTGGCCACGCCGCGGAAATGCCCCGGGCGGATCGCGCCGTCCAGCACATGCTGCAGTTCGGACGGCTCGACCACGAACGTCTGCGGCTCGGGGTAGATCTCGCGCTCGTCGGGCACGAACACCACGTTGGCGCCCGCCTCGCGGCATTTTTCGCAGTCGGACTCGAGCGTGCGCGGATAGCGGTCGAAATCCTCGCGCGGGCCGAACTGGAGCCGGTTGACGAAGATGCTGACCACCGTGCATGCGGCACGCGGCTTCGCCAGGCGCACCAGCTGGATGTGGCCTTCGTGCAGGTTGCCCATCGTGGGCACGAACACGTTGTTCGGTTCGCGCTGCAGCCGCTCTCTCAGCGCGCCCACCGAATGAATCACGTCCATCGAAAAGCCTGTCCGGTGGTTGTCTAGAAGGAATGCTCCGGGGCGGGGAAAGTCCCCGCCTTCACCTCGGCCACGTATGCTGCGACGGCCGCCTCGATGCTCGTGCTGCCGGCCATGAAATTCTTGACGAACCGCGCCTTCTTCCCGGGGAACACGTCGAGCATGTCGTGCAGCACCAGCACCTGTCCGGAGCAGCCGGGACCGGCGCCGATGCCGATGGTCGGCACCTGGGCGGCCGCGGTCAGCTCGGCGGCGAGCGCGGCCGGGATCGCCTCGAACAGCAGCAGCCCCGCGCCCGCGGCCTCAAGGCGTGCCGCCTCTTCGCGCAGCCGCACCGCCGAGGCGTCGGTGCGCCCCTGGACCCGGTAGCCGCCCAGCTGGTGC
>JAIENF010000692.1 GCA_019751575.1 Burkholderiales bacterium | reverse complement strand
CGACGTGCAGGTTCTCGAAGGTGTCGCGCACCAGCTTGCCGTCAAACACCAGCGCCATGCGTGAGCCCAGCGGCATGCTCGGCTCGATCGCCGTGCGATTCGTGGTGTCAGGGAACCAGCGCGCGATCGCGCCGTGGCCGCCGCTTGGCTCGAGCACGTCCTCGCCCGGGCGGATGTCTGCCCACTCGACCATCTTTAGGCCCAGCGGTTCCGGGGTCGCGAAGTAGTCGGCGCCTTCCTGCGCCTTCGTGCGGGAATTCTTCTTCTGCGTGCCCCAGTAGAAGGCCATCGCGCGATCGAAGAGGCTCGCCACCTTGTCGAGCATCTTGTCGCGGGCCTTGCCGCCAGTGCCCTCGCCTTCGTGGCCGGCCGGGAAGTCGCCGGATTCCTCGAAGCCGGCGATGAAGGCGTCCTTCAGCGCGCGCGCCGCCTCACCGCTGGCGAGGTTGTCCACCGTGACCGACCGGGTGGCGATCGTCTCGGCGAAGGCCCACCGCTCCCAGTTCGTGCCAGTGTTCAGGTACCGCATGATCGCGTTGCTGACCTGGCCGGTGCGGTAGATGCGTCCCTCAGTCTGGATCGTCTTCGTGGGCTGCGTGGGCAGGCCCAGGTTGAACAGCACGCGCTGGTGCTTGCCGGTGGTGTCGTGGCCGCTCCAGCCGGCGTTCTTGTCCGACTGCACCAGCGCCACGATCGGGCCGACCGCGTCGTCGTTGAACCGGTTGTACCGGGCCAGCACGTCGCTTTTCTTCTCGCTGCCGTTGATCAGCAGCACGTCCTCGAACTCGCGGCTGAACCGCTCGATCGGGGATTGAAGCTCGGACAGCACATCGCCGGCGAGCAGCGGGAACTCTGCCCGGAAGGCTTCGGTAGCCCGGTTGAACATATCGACGGTCGCGTTGTACTCGGCGAGCTCGGCGGCGGTGTGATCTTTCCATTCGGACATCTGCTTGCGTTCAGGGAAGGCGAATGGGTTGCGCGAACCGCCCTTCTTGAAGTCGTGAAACACGACGACCTTCCGGCCCAGCGCCAGGTGCGCACGGACGTGCGGAATCACCTCTTTCGCCTTGATCGCCTCGAGCAGGTAGCGCCGGGTCAAGTGGCCGGTCTTGCCGAAAAGGCTTTCGCTCAGGTCCGCGTTCAGCAGCTCGAAACCCTTGGCGAGTGTGTTCTCCGGCTTCGAGGTGTCGGCTTGCTCGGCGACCCACTGCAGCGCGCGATCGATTTCCGTGCCCACGGCCGACTCGGCCAGGATGAAGCGCCGGTCGTAGTCGGCATCTACGTCGAGGGTGCGGTTCGACAGCACGCCGCGCTTCTTCAGCCAGCCGTTGAAGGCTCGTTCCATCGCGCCGCTGTCGACCTTCGCGTCCGGCTTGTTAAGCTTGCCGGTGCGCATCTGGTAGCCGAAGTGGATCTGAAAGAAGTACTGCTGCGGGTTGGGCGTGTTGTAGCCCAGGCTCGTCTCGGTGTGCGGGTAGCCCTCGCGGTAGTCGAACAGGTAGCCCTGAGCCCAGTCGATGGTCTTCACGTATGCGAAGGGCGTGGCCGACAGGAAGAGTGCACGCGGCCGCGTGGCGCCCTGGCGAGCCACGACATCCGCCTCGACCGCCTTGCGCTTCTCGCGCAGGGCCGCGTTGATTTCGTTGCTACGCGCGAGCAGCGAATCTGCTTCGACGTTGAGCGCGTCAGCAGGTGCGCCGGCCGCTTCAGCTTCGCGGGCTTTCTTGACCACGTCCTGCAGCCGCTCGACCAGGCTTTCGGCCCGGGCGATTTCCTTGGCATGAATCGACTGATGCCGGTCGTAGGCGCCATCCGGGTGCAGGCTGATCGCCCGCAGCTTGCGCAGCGCCCCAGTGGGGTCTCCGTCGGCGTTCTGGACGAGCTTGTGCGCCTCGTCGGCCACGACCATGTCCCAGTCGCGCGCGGCGACCACATCGTTGTCCTGCAGGTTCGCATAGGTCGTGATGACGATCCCGCGCCCGGCGTCCTTCGTGTTCGCCAACGGCGTGATGTCCAGAAACAGCGACTTGCCGGACTTCACCCAGTCGGCCATGATCTTGTCATCCGGCACTGCGATGAGGACGTTCGTTTTGCCCTGGCGCTCAAGGCGCTTGACCACGCCCAGCGCCATGAACGTTTTGCCGGTCCCTGTACCGTTGGCGAACAGCATGCCGTAGCCGTCGGGCTTCGCGAAGCGCGTCTCGGCGATGAGCACGTCTTCCTGCTGGCCATCGAGCAGGAAGGGCAGCGACTCGCGAATGTTGGCGAGGTCGCCCGGGATGACCTTGACCGACTGCGCGGCTTTCTGCCGCGCGGCCTTCTCTAGGGCTGCCAGCTCCCGGCCAGCAGCGTCCGCAGGCTTTCTTCCTGTTTCGCGGTCAGGTTGTATTCCATCCCCGCCAGGCCGACCGCCTCCGAGACTGTCACTATCTCCGGGAGCGCTGAGCGCAAGCTGATCCTGTCGGTCGCCTGCAGGTACCGGCTGATCGCCACGTTCTCCTGAAGCAAGGGCGCCAC
>JAIENF010000612.1 GCA_019751575.1 Burkholderiales bacterium | reverse complement strand
CGACTTCATGAGCCGTACCTATGTCGCCTGTGGCGTGCCGCAGGCCGATGCGCGTTCCACCGCCGAGATGATGATCGAGGCCGACCTGCTCGGTTCCGACGCCCACGGCATCTTCCGCCTGCCGCAGTACGTGAAGCGCATCCGCGCCGGCGGCTTCAACCTGCACCCGCAGATCCGCATCGAACGCGAGACGGTCGCCACCGCGCTGATCGACGGCGACAATGCGATGGGCCACCTGGTGATGCGCTTCGCCGCCGAGACCGCGATCGCCAAGGCGAAGGTCGCCGGCGTCGCCTGGGTCGGGCTGCACCACGGCAACCACGCCGGCGCCGGCGCGGTCTATGCCCGCATGCCGCTGAAGCACGACATGGTCGGCATCTACGGCGCGGTCGGCAGTGCGAACCACCTGCCGCCGTGGGGCGGCATCGAGATGCTGCTGTCGACCAACCCGCTGGCGATCGCGGTGCCCGCGCACGAAGAGCCGCCGGTGGTCCTCGACATGGCGACCACCGTGGCGTCCTACGGCAAGATCAAGGCGCGCGCCCAGCGCGGCGAGATGATGCCCGAGGGCTGGATGATGGGTAACGACGGCAAGCCGCTGCTCGATCCGAAGCGTTCCGCCGAGGGCTTCCTGATGCCGATCGGCGGCCACAAGGGCTACGGCCTGGCGCTGATCATCGGCCTGCTCGGCGGTTCCCTCAACGGCGCGGCGATGGGCCGCAACGTGGTGGACTTCAACGCAGACTCGAAGAGCGTCACCAATACCGGGCAGTGCATCGTCGCGGTCAGCCTGTCGGCCTTCGGCGACCCGGAGACCATCAAGCGCGACGTCGATCGCGTGTCTCGCGAGATGCGATCGGCGCAGAAGATGCCGGGGGTGGATCGCATCCGCGTGCCGGGCGAGGACAGCCATCGCCGGCATGCGCAGCAGTCGAAGGATGGCATCGCGCTGCCGGCGCCGCTGCTCGACATCCTGGGCAAGCTCGCCGACGACCTGTCGATCGGTCGCCTGTCGTGACCCATCGCAACGCACACGCCCCGGCGCCGGCGCGCATCGGCGATCCGCTGTCCGAGATCGACACGCCTGCGCTGATCGTCGACCTCGATGCCTTCGAACGCAACATCGCGCGCATGGCGGCGAAGGTGTCCGCGATGCGCGCGTCCGGGGGCAATGCCTCGCTGCAGTTGCGCCCGCATGCCAAGACGCACAAGTCGCCTGACATCGCGGCCCGGCAGATCGCCGCCGGCGCGATCGGCGTCTGCGTGCAGAAGGTGGCCGAGGCCGAGGCGCTCGTCGACGGGGGCGTGGCCGACGTGCTGGTCAGCAACGAGGTGGTCGGACGATCCAAGCTCGCACGGCTCGCGGCCCTTGCGCGGCGTGCCCGGCTGTCGGTATGCGTCGACCATCCCGACAACGTGCGCGCCCTGTCGGCGGCGATGGTCGAGGCGGGCGCGTCGATCGACGTGCTGGTCGAGATCGATGTCGGCGCCGGGCGCTGCGGCGTGCCGCCGGGCGAGCCGGCGGCCGCGCTGGCGCAGCAGGTGGCTTCATCCCCCGGCCTGCGCTTCGCGGGGCTGCAGGCCTACCACGGGTCGGCGCAGCACCTGCGCTCGGTCGCGGAGCGGCAGCAGGCGATCGCCGGTGCGGTCGGGAAGGCCGCCAGCACGCGCGCGATGATCGAGGCCCTGGGCATCGCGGTGCCGAAGATCACCGGTGCCGGGACCGGAACCTTCGAACTCGAAGGGGCGAGCGGCGTGTACAGCGAGCTGCAGGCTGGATCGTACATATTCCTCGACGCCGACTACGCCCGGAACCAGGCCGCCAGCGGCAGCACCTTCGCCGAGTTCGAGCACAGCCTGTTCATCCTCGCGACCGTGATGAGCCGGCCGGTGGCCGGGCGGGCTGTCTGCGACGTGGGGCACAAGGCATCCTCGTCCGACTCGGGTTACCCGACGGTGCCGGACATAGAGGGCGCCGCCTATGTCGGCGCCTCGGACGAACATGGCGTGATCAGGCTCGACCAGCCCGGGGTGGCCCTCGCGATCGGCGACAAGATCCGGCTGATCCCGGGGCATTGCGACCCGACCGTCAACCTGCACGACTGGTTCGTCGGCGTGCGCGCTGGCCGGGTCGAGTCACTCTGGCCGGTCAGTGGCCGCGGGCCGGGCTTCTGATCCGCGCGCTGCGCGCGGGCCATCCGGCCGGTCACCGTGACCAGCGTGGCGCGCCGGCGGCTGGGACTGGCCGCACTGCTGCTCGCGTCCAGCAGGCCTTCCGTGGCAGCCGGCAGCGCACGCCTCCTGTTGCCGTTCCTTCCCTCGGGGCCGACCGAAATGGTCGGTACCGTGCCCGCAAGCCGCATCCAGCGTGCGATGCAGGCGGCTTCCGGATCCGCGCTGTCGGACGTGGTGGCCCGGATGGTCGCGCGGATCGTGGAGACCCACCTGGGCGTTCCGCTGCCGGTCGAGCGGATGGCCGCTGGAGGCGGCGGGCGCGCGGTCGAGCGCATGCT
>JAIENF010000087.1 GCA_019751575.1 Burkholderiales bacterium | reverse complement strand
CGGGCGCGAGCATGGCTGGGTCGCCCCGCTCGCGCTGATCGGCTGCGTCGGCCTGCTGATCCGCGCGCACCAGATGATCACGGAAACAGCGCTCCTGGCCGGGCTCGCGATCGGCCTGTACGGGCTGTGCCTGAGCCTCCGCAGGCCCGCACTGGCCGGCATCGCCCTGGGCACCGGTGCCGGGCTGGGCTTCATGGCCAAGGGGCTGTTCGCCCCCGGCCTGCTGGGCCTGTGCGCGCTGCTGCTGCCGCTGCTGTTCTCGAGCTGGCGGCGGCGCGCCCATCTGCTGGTGCTGGCCGCAGCCCTCGTCGCGATCCTTCCCTGGATGTCGGCCTGGCCGCTGGCGCTGCACGCGCGCTCGCCGGAACTGTTCAGCGAATGGTTCTGGGCGAACAATTTCGGGCGCTTCCTCGGGCTGGACGATCTCAGTACCGAGTCCGCACCCGGCGAGTACTTCGTCATGCTTCTCTGGTACGCCTGGCCTGCGCTGCCGCTTGCCTCCTGGGTGCTCTGGCAGCGCGGTCGCGAGGCCTGGGCCACGCCACAGCTGCAATTGCCGGTGCTGGTGTTCCTGGTGACATTCGTGGCGCTGTCGGTGTCTGCGGACGCACGTGAACTCTATGCGATGCCGATGCTGCTGCCGTTGTCGCTGCTTGCAGCAGCCTCGATCGATGCACTCAAGCGCAGTGCCGCCAACTTCCTCGACTGGTTCGGCATCATGACCTTCGGGCTGCTTGCGCTGGTGCTCTGGACTGCGTACGTCGCGCTGATGACCGGCTGGCCGGCGCGCCTGTCGACGCGGTTGGCCGACCTGCATCCCGGATTCGTCCCTGACTTCGATCCGGTGGTGCTGGCCATCGGCGCTGCCGCAACCCTTTTCTGGATCGGGCTGGTATGGCGCGTCGGACGTTCGAACCGGCGCGCGATCATCAACTGGGCCTCGGGACTCACGCTGTTCTGGGTGCTCACCAACCTGTTCTTCCTGTCCTTCATCGACCATGGCAAGAGCTATCGCGGCATGATCGACGAGATGAAGCCGCATGTGCCTGCTGCCTACGGCTGCATGGCCAGCCAGAATCTCGGCGAGAGCCAGCGGGCGCTCCTGCACTATTTCGCGGGCGTGAAGACCCGGCGCATCGAACGCGTGCCGCCTGCACTGCACGAGTGCGAGTTGCTGCTCTGGCAGGGCTGGGCCCGCGACCGGGAACCGTTCGGCGACCCCTGGGTGAAAGTCTGGGAAGGTGCGCGACCCGGCGATCGCAAGGAGTTGTATCGGCTCTACCGGCGCGAGGTCACGCCGGCGGTCCCTCGCTGAGCGCACTGAACGCGCCGAGTACCCTGACCGGCTCGCGTCGACACCGTCCGCCCTTCGACCGGCGGGCCCGCAGTCCGGGCAGCCATCAGCCGCTGGAACTGCGGCGCATCGATCCACCGCCTTCGGCCTCGCCGCCCGCGGCGGATCCGTGGATGCGTTGCGAGAGGGCTGCCGGCACAGGCAGGCCGAGCGATTCGTACAGGCGCGTGACATGCAGCCTGAACAGCGAATCGAAGCTCGCGATGGTCTGCCGAGGGTTGTAATCGCCGAACCACCAGAACCAGTCGGAGCCCTCGCAGACGGACAAGCGCCGGGTCGCCTCGACCCTGGCTGCATCGGGCAGCCCGTCGGCGACGCGCAGGTAGGCCAGGCGCGCCTCGACCAGCAGTTCCCAGGCCCGGTTCTTCTCGGGAGCGCCGATCCAGGTCGCCAGGTCTCCGTAGACCCAGCTGCCCGCACACAGCGTCTGCAGCCCCGCCGTCGGCACGTCGCGCTCGATCAGTTCGGCGAAGGTCGTCGGACGGATCACCGGATGCGAGGACAGTCGCCGGTACAGCTCATCGAGGAAATAGTGGCCGTTGTACGGGAAATGCTCCCATGCGTTCTCGCCGTCGAGCATGACGCTGACCACCGGCGGCGTGGCGCCGGTCCAGCTGGCCGCGATGGCCTCCAGTTCGGCGACGAACTGCGCCGCCGCCTCCCCGCTGTGGCGGCGCGAATAGTCGAAGCCGATCAGGTCCGACAACCGATCGTCGCGGAAGAACAGGCGCATGGATGGCGCGCCGGGCATCCGGTAGGGCGTGTACAGCGCGGTGGCCCGGTCGGGCAGCGCCTCGCCCGCCAGCCCGAGGCTGTTCATCAGCACTGCTTCACCGCTGGCCGCCCAGCGACTGCCCCGGGCCGCGAGCGCATCGACCACGGCCGGGGACAATGCGCCCTCCGCCGGCCAGGTGCCGGCCGGCGGTGCCCCGAAGCGTGCCTCATGCTCGAGGAAGGCGCGATCGATGTGTGCCGCCACCCGCGCGGCACCGCCGGGATATGCACCGGACTGCGGCAGGTCCGCACGCGGCTGCGTCTGACGGGCGACGGTGACGTCGAACATCAGCGGTGCCAGCGGATGGCAGTCGGGCGTGGTGGACAGTTCGTCCTGCCCGCGTTCCGCCAGCGCCTTCCAGCGCGGCATGACCCGCTCGAGTT
>JAIENF010000252.1 GCA_019751575.1 Burkholderiales bacterium | reverse complement strand
TCCGGGTGATCTCGTTCAGGCACGAGCAGAATGCCGGCAACGCGGCCGCGATCGCCGGCTTCATGACGCAGAAGCCGGGCATCTGCCTGACCGTGTCGGCGCCGGGCTTCCTCAACGGCCTGACCGCGCTCGCGAACGCGACGACGAACTGCTTCCCGATGATCCTCATCAGCGGCTCCAGCGAGCGCGAGATCGTCGACCTCCAGCAGGGCGACTACGAAGAGATGGACCAGCTGGCCATCGCCCGCCCGTTGTGCAAGGCGGCGTTCCGCGTGCTGCATGCGGAAGACATCGGCGTCGGCGTGGCGCGCGCGATCCGGGCCGCGGTGTCCGGCCGTCCGGGCGGCGTCTACCTCGACCTGCCGGCCAAGCTGTTCGCGCAGTCGATGGACGCCGAGGCCGGCCGGCGCTCGCTGATCAAGGTGGTCGATCCGGCGCCGCGGCAGATTCCCGCACCGGACGCGATCCAGCGCGCACTCGACCTGCTCAAGGGCGCGAAGCGCCCGCTGATCCTGCTCGGCAAGGGCGCCGCCTATGCGCAGGCCGATGCCGACATCCGTACGCTGGTCGAGAAGTCGGGCATTCCCTACCTGCCGATGTCCATGGCCAAGGGCCTGCTGCCCGATACCCACGAGCAGTCGGCCGCGGCCGCGCGTTCGTTCGTGCTGCCCGAGGCCGACGTGGTGATGCTGGTCGGGGCGCGCCTGAACTGGCTGCTGTCGCACGGCAAGGGCAAGACCTGGGGCGCCAAGTCGCACAAGGATGCCGGCGCGCAGAAGTTCATCCAGATCGACATCTCGCCGCAGGAAGCCGACAGCAACGTCGCGATCGATGCGCCGGTGGTGGGCGACATCGGTTCCTGCGTGTCGGCGCTGCTCGCCGGCATGGGCAACGGCTGGCAGAAGCCCCCGGCCGAGTGGCTGTCCGCGGTCGCCGAGCGCAAGAACAAGAACATCGCGAAGATGGGAGAGACCCTGGCGAAGGATCCTTCGCCGATGAACTTCCACAGCGCGCTCAACGTGGTGCGCGACATCTTCAGGGCCCACCCCGACGCCATCATGGTGAACGAGGGTGCCAACGCGCTCGACTTCACGCGCAGCATCGTCGACATGTACAAGCCGCGCAAGCGGCTCGACGTCGGCACCTGGGGCGTGATGGGCATCGGCATGGGCTTTGCCGTCGCCGCGGCCGTGGTCAGCGGCGAGCAGGTGATCGCGATCGAGGGCGACAGCGCGTTCGGCTTCTCCGGCATGGAAGTCGAGACGATCTGCCGCTACACCCTCCCGGTCTGCGTGGTGGTGTTCAACAACCACGGGGTCTACCGCGGCACCGACGTCAATTCGTCCGGCACCGCCGACGTCGCACCCACCGTGTTCGTGAAGGGTGCGCGCTACGACAAGCTGATGGAAGCCTTCGGTGGCGTCGGCGTGCATGCGACGACCCCGGCGGAACTGCGCGCGGCGATGGAAGAAGCCGTTCGCTCGCGCCGTCCGACGCTGATCAACGCGGTGATCGACGAGACGGCAGGCACGGAAAGCGGCCGCATCACCAGCCTGAACCCGTCCGCCGCCAAGAAGAAGTAAACGCCAGGAGGTGACATGCAAGCTCTGAAGGACGTTCGCATTCTCGACATGACCCATGTGCAGGCGGGCCCGACCTGTTCGCAGCTGCTCGCCTGGATGGGTGCAGACGTGATCAAGTTCGAACCGCCCCAGGGCGATGCCACGCGCGGCCAGCTGCGCGACGTGCCGGGCGCAGACAGCCTCTACTTCACGATGCTCAACTGCAACAAGCGTTCGATCACCGTGAACATGAAGACCGCCGAAGGCCGCCAGGTGTTCACCGACCTGCTGAAGACCTGCGACATCGTGATGGAGAACTTCGGTCCGGGCGTGCTCGACCGGCTGGGCTTCACCTGGGACAAGGTGCACGAGATCAACCCGCGCATCGTGATGGGATCGATCAAGGGCTTCGGTTCGTCCGGCCCGTATGCCGACTTCAAGGCCTACGAGAACGTCGCGCAGGCGATGGGCGGCGCGATGAGCACCACCGGCGTGCCCGATGGCCCGCCGTTCGTCACCGGCGCGCAGATCGGCGATTCCGGCACCGGCCTGCACCTGGCCATCGGCCTGCTGGCGGCGCTGCACCAGCGCGACCGCGACGGCGTCGGCCAGTATGTCGAGGTGGCGATGATGGACGGCGTGATGAACCTTTGCCGCGTCAAGTGGCGCGACCACCAGCGCCTGTGGCACGGTCCGCTCGCCGAGTATTCGGTCGGCACGCACAAGGGCATGGGCGAGACGCCGCGCGCGGGCAACGATTCCGGCGGCGGCCAGCTCGGCAACGCGATCCGCTGCGCGCCCGGCGGCCCGAACGACTTCATCTACGTGGTGGTCCAGGAAGCGGTCTGGGTCGCGCTGGCCAAGCGCATCGGCCCCGACCTCGGTGCCCCCGACCTCGACACCGACCCGCGTTTCGCGACGATCGACGAACGCCGGCGCAACCAGGCCT
>JAIENF010000652.1 GCA_019751575.1 Burkholderiales bacterium | reverse complement strand
CCGCTCAACTGGGTGGCCTATGGCGGTTACGCGGGCTTCTTCGGCGCCAACCGCGATGCGCTCGGCTTCTCGTCGGTGACGGAAATCGGTGCCGGGCTGGAACTGCCGACCTCGACCGGCCGGCCGCAGTCCGAGCGCGCACGGCTTGCAGCCGGCTTGCTCTTCGGGCCCTACGTGCGTGGCTGGACCGTCGGTGTGAGCATCCAGTACTGACCGCCTCGCGCCGGGTCCTCGACAGGGTCGAAAGGTTGATGCGCCAGTGCTACGCTTGACTGCGTCCTGTCCTGGCTTGCGCTCGACCTCCGGAGTTCCTCCATGCGCCATACGATCGCCGTCGCCCTCGTCGCTTCGCTCGTCACCACGCTCGCCCACGCGCAACCCGGCAGTCCCACGCTGCGGGTGACCGATCCGGCAGGCATCCGTGCCCTGCAGTCGCTGAATGCCCGCATGGACGCGCTGGGCAAGCAGGTCATGGTCTGCGTGGAGAAGAAGCTCGCACCGCCGGAGTCCTGCATGTGCAGGTACCCGACAGAGCTGGCGGCGGTCCAGAAGGAGCATCAATCCGTGATCCGGGCTTATCCGGACTGGGCCACCCGCGCGGTCGCGTGGACAGACAGTTCCTCAGGCACGCCGATTGGTCACACGATCGTGATCGCGAACCTCGGGCCGCAACTGGGCAAGTGCGCTGCCAGGTAGCCGCGCATCGCGAGCGGTCCTGACCGGTGGCCGATCCCATGCGCGGAGCCACCGCCTGCGGGACCGGAACCGCCGCTCAAGCCCGCCCGGCAAGGCTCAGCGCGGCACAACCGCCCAGTCCGGCATCGGCCACGCCAGCAGCTCTGCCAGCCGGCACACCACCCATCCGGCTTCCTCGGCCCGCACCACCGACCCTTCGGCCATCAATCCGCGATGGATGCGCTCGAGCACCATCTCTTCCGGCACGCCGAGGTCGAGCTTGCGCTGGGTGGCATGCTCGACGAGCATCTGCGCCATGTCCTCGCACAGCTCGTAGCGTTCGGCGATCACCGCGCGCGGTTCGGTCGGCTTGATCGACCCCTTCGGGATGAACAGGTCGATGAACGGGCGGGGGATGGCGATCTGGTTTTCGTCTGACATTCAGTCCGCCTTGGCCCCCGACAGCTTCACCAGCTTCGCGTACTTCTCCATCTCGCGCAGGAAGAAGCGCTGGAACTCGGCCGGCCCGAGGCCGAGCGGCTCGAGTCCGTCGCGCTCGAACGCGGCGCGCATCTCGGGCGTCTGCATCGCCTTCAGCGTCTCGGCGTTCAGGCGGTCGATGATCGCCTGCGGCATGCCGGCGGCGACGAACATGCCGAACCAGTTGTCGGTGTCGAAGCCGGGCAGGATGCTGTCGAGCGTCGGCAGCTGCGGCAGCAGGGCAGTCGGCTTCACCGTGGTCACCGCCAGTGCGCGCAGCCGTCCGGTCTTCAGGTGCGGCATCGCGACCACGGTCGCGAAGAAGCTCATGTCGACCTCGCCGCCGACCACCGCGCCGACGACCGCGCCGGCACCCTTGTACGGCACATGCGTGACCTCGGCGCCGGTGAGGGAGGCGAACAGCACGCCGGCGAGGTGGCTGGTGGTGCCCATCCCGTTGGAGCCGAAGTTGAGCCCGCCCTTGCGTTTCTTCAGCAGCGCGACCAGCTCCTTCACGTTGCGCGCCGGCACCGACGGATGGACCACCAGCAGTTGCGGCGACGACACCACGCCGGTGACCGGCACGATGTCCTTCAGCGGGTTGTAGCCGAGCTTGCTGTACAGGCTCGGGTTCACCGCCAGTGCCGCAGACGAGAACAGCAGCGTGCTGCCGTCGGCCGGTGCCTTGGCCACCAGCTCGGCGCCGATGTTGCCGCCGGCCCCGGCGCGGTTGTCGACGGAAAACGGCTGGCCCATCGATTCGCCGTACTTCACCGCGAGCAGGCGGGCGACGATGTCGGTGACGCCGCCGGGTGCGAACGGCACCACGATGCGCACCGGCCGGTTCGGCCAGGATTGTGCGTGGACTGCGGCGGGCAGCAGCGCGGCAAGCGTGAGCAGTGCAAGTCGTTTCATCAGTCGAGCCTTATCTTCGCCTGTTCGATCACCGCAGCCCAGCGGGTGACTTCGGCTTCCATGAACGCGCGGAACTCCGACGGCGTGTTGCCGGACGGTTCGACGCCGAGTTCTGCCAGCCGGGTGCGCACGTCGGGCAGCCGTACGATCTTCGCGATCTCGCTGGACAGCCGGTCGACGATCGGCTTCGGCGTGCCGCCCGGGGCCAGCACGCCGGCCCACGATCCGGACACGAAGCCGGGCACCCCAGCCTCGGCGATGGTCGGGATATCGGGCGCGGTCGGCCAGCGGGTGGCGCTCGACAACCCGAGCGCGCGGATCTTGCCGGCGCGCACCTGCGGCAGCATCGCCGACATGGTGTCGAACATCACCGGGATGTGGCCGCCCATCAGGTCGGCCAGCGCCGGCGCGGTGCCCTTGTAGGGCAC
>JAIENF010000004.1 GCA_019751575.1 Burkholderiales bacterium | reverse complement strand
CGCCTTTTCGATGCGTGCCGCCGCGTCGAGCTCGCCGACATGCCGCAGCAGCATGTTGGCCGACAGGATCATCGCCAGCGGGTTGGCGATGTCCTTCCCTGCGATGTCGGGCGCCGTGCCGTGCACCGCCTCGAAGATCGCACAGTGCTCGCCGATGTTGGCGCCCGGTGCCATGCCCAGCCCGCCGACCAGCCCGGCGCCGAGGTCGGACACGATGTCGCCATACAGGTTGGCGAGCAGCAGGCAGTCGTAGCGCTCGGGGGCGAGCACCAGTTCCATGCACAGCGCATCGATCACCCGGTCGCGCGCCTCGATCTGCGGATACTGCGCGGCGACATCCATCGCGGCGCGCAGGAACAGGCCATCGGTCAGCTTCAGCACGTTCGACTTGTGCGCGACCGCCAGCTTCTTCCGTCCCAGCCTGACCATCAGTTCGCAGGCGAACTTCGCCGCCCGGGTCGTCGCGCCGCGGGTGATCGTCTTGATCGCCTCGGCGGTGTCGTCGTCCACCATGCGCTCGCGGCCGAGATACAGGTCTTCGCTGTTCTCGCGGAAGATCAGCAGGTCGACATCGGAATAGCGCGACGGCACGGCCGGGAAGCTGCGGATCGGCCGCAGGTTCATGTACAGGTCGAATTCCTTGCGCAGGGCGATGGCCACGCTCGGGTAGACCCGCGGTTCGGCCTTCGGGTTCATCCGGTGTGCGCCGACCTCGATCCGGTAGGGGGTGCCGAACGGCGTGCCGGTCGGGCCCTTCAGCGCCAGCCCGGTGCGGCCGATCGAGTCGAACACCGCCGGTCCGAGCGCCGGCAGGCCGGCGGCCTGGGCCGCGAGGCCGGCCGGCTGTACGTCCCAGTCGAAGGACGCGCCGCTGGCGTCGACGATCGCCCGCGCGGCGGCGGTGACTTCCGGGCCGATGCCGTCGCCCGGGATCAGTGTGACTTCTCGCTTTCCGGCCATCTCGATCCTCCGTGGTAGGGGGCGATGATACCCAACGGACCCGGGCCACTCGCCGGCGAGGGTGCCAACCGGATTGTTGTGTTTGCGCAACACCTGCACGGGTCCGGAGGCCGGAAATGCACACCGTCGTTGTGAAGCAAGTCGGCGTGTCGGCAGAATAGCGACACTTCTCAGCACTGGGAAGAACGGGTGGCGGCGAACCTTAAGGCGTCGGCATCCACCACTACGAAGCTTTTCAGGAGGCTCTTACTGTGAAAAAGAAACTTCTCGCGGCGGCAGTGATCTCTGCCTTCGCAGCACCGGTCGCGTTCGCGCAGACCGCCCCGGCCAATGTCACCATCTACGGTAACCTGCAGATGGAAGTGTTCAGCCTGAGCGGCGACGGCGCCAACGGCTTCGCCGACCGCAATCGCACGAACAACGTCAGCAGCCCGGGCGTGTTCTTCATCGGCTTCCGTGGTACGGAATCGCTCGGTGGCGGCCTCAATGCAATCTGGCAGGTCGAGCAGGGCGCCGGCGGCGACGGCACCGGCACCACGAACACCTGGGGCGGCCGCAACACGTTCATCGGCCTGTCGGGCGGCTTCGGTCGCGTCTTCGCGGGTATCATGGACAGCCCGTACAAGCTCGTGATGGGCATCAACAACACCCCGATGATGCGCGCTGGCCTGACCGGCCCGCAGGGCATCAACGCGATCATGAACAACGGCGACACCTCGGGCCCGTTCCCCGGCATCGCCAATGATTCCGCGTTCAGCCGCCGTACCGCCAACTCGCTGAACTACGTCTCGCCGAGCTTCGGTGGCTTCACCGTCGCCGCGCAGTACGGCGCGAACGAAGGCCGTGCAGTGACCGGCGCCGGCACGAACCCGTCGCTGTACAGCCTGTCGGGCACGTACCGCGGTGGTCCGTTCGCCGTCGGCCTGGGCTGGCAGCAGCACAACGAGTTCCGCGGCGTTGGCCTGGACGACTCGTCGTATGTCCTGTCGGCCAGCTGGACCAGCGGTCCGTTCCTGATCCAGGGCGCGTACAGCAAGTTCATGTACGAGACGGCTGCGGGCGACATCAAGCGCGACAACTTCCTGATCGGCGGCGCCTACGCTGTCGGCAGCCATCGTTTCCGTCTGCAGTACCAGCAGGCCAACGACACCAAGGGTGCAACGGCTGGTCTGGGTGCAACCGGCTCGACCGCCATCGGCAACGTCGGCGTGTTCAACGGTTCGGGCGCCGACACCGGCGCGCGCATCTGGAGCCTGAACTACGGCTACGTGCTGTCGAAGCGTACCGAAGTCTATGCGTTCTACGTGAACCTGAACAACGACAACAACGGCCGTACCAACTTCGCCGGTTCGGCGGCGCTGGGCGTGACCGGTGGTGCACTGCGTGGCATGGACGCCGACATCTTCGGTCTGGGCATCTCGCATCAGTTCTGATCGCCACAAGCGAACAAGACTGTCTGAAAACGGGCACCTTCGGGTGCCCGTTTTTTCGTCCACGTTTCCACGATGACCCTGGATCCCGTCAGTGAACTGCTCG
>JAIENF010000052.1 GCA_019751575.1 Burkholderiales bacterium | reverse complement strand
AAGCGTTCACGGTAGTGAAGACCGGGACCGACAACGGCCCGGTCGACATGGTCGCCCACGCGTCTGCCGCCACGGCCGGCGCGATGAACTACGGCGAACTGGACGTGCCGGTGGTGTTCCGGCGCAAGACCCGCGATGCCACCGCGACGGTCGAGGCGCTGAAACAGTCCGGGCTGGAGATGTACGACATCCCCGCCTTCCTGCGCAAGCAGGCGGACTGAGCGGGCAGCGGCTGCAAGGGAGCGGGGATGCGCCGGGCATCCCCGATTTCCCGGTCTGGACTACCGGAAACGCAGTAACATCGAAGGCTTGACTCCGGAAAACGCGCCGGAGCCTTTCGGAAAATGCTCAGACAACGCACCCTAAAGACGATCATCAGGACTACCGGCGTCGGCCTGCACACAGGCCGGAAGGTCGACATGACCCTGCGTCCGGCTGCGCCCGATACCGGCATCGTGTTCCACCGGACGGACCTCCCCGGTGCGGCCGACCTGCCGGCGCTCGCCCATGGGGTGACCGATACCCGCCTGGCGACCTGCCTCGGCGAGGGCGAGAACAAGGTCTGGACGATCGAACACCTGATGTCGGCACTGGCCGGCCTGGGCATCGACAACCTGCATGTCGACCTGTCCGGGCCCGAGTTGCCGATCATGGACGGCAGCGCCGGTCCGTTCGTCTTCCTGGTCCAGTCGGCCGGGATCGAAGAGCAACCCGTGCCCAAGCGTTTCGTGCGCGTGCTGAAGGCCGTCGAGGTGGTGCAGGGCGACAAGGTCGCACGCTTCGATCCGTTCGAGGGGTTCCGCATCACCCTGTCGATCGACTTCAAGCATCCGGTCTTCGAGCGCTCCGGCAACAAGGCGACCATCGATTTTGCAGAGCAGTCCTACCTGCGCGAGGTCAGCCGGGCCCGCACGTTCGGCTTCATGCACGATGTCGAGGCGATGCGTGCCCAGGGACTGGCGATGGGCGGCACGCTCGACAACGCGGTCGTGATGGACGAATACCGCGTGCTGAACCCGGACGGGCTGCGATATGCCGACGAGTTCGTGAAGCACAAGGTCCTCGACTGCGTCGGCGACCTGTACCTGCTGGGCCATCCGGTGATCGGTGCCTTCTCGGGGCACAAGACCGGTCACGCGATGAACAACCAGCTGCTGCGTGCGCTGCTGGCCGACGCCAGTGCGTTCGAGACCGTCACCTTCGAACAGCAGGACAGCGCGCCGGCCTTCGCCCGGCTACAGCCCGCCTTCGGCTGACCGCCGATGGCGATCATCATCCGGCTGATCCTGTTCGCGGTGGTCGCGACGATCGGCGTCGCGCTGGTCGCCTACGTGTTCACCGGCCAGCGCAGGTACCTCACGTTCGCCTGGAACGTATTCCGCTTCTGCGTGATCTTCCTGCTCGCGATGGGGCTGCTGCTGATCCTGGAACGGGTCGTCCTGGCCATCTGAACGACATCCGGGGCCTTTCCCCGCCTTTTGCGCGTTGTCAGGGTTGTATCAGCGCGGGGCGGATTTTCGCGTTCCGAGGGCTTCCAGGGCCTTTTTCAGCCGCTGATCGCTGACGTTCGCAGCCAGTTCCATCAAGTTCGCGCGGGTACGGGCCGATAGTGGTTCAGGCGGATGCGCTACGGCGCTGGCGGCCGTACGAGCCTCCCCGGGTTGCACCGTCACTTTGATTGACGTAACCTCCGCGTCGCTTTTGCGGATTTCTGCCGCAATCCTCGGTGCGATTTGACTCACCGAGGAAGCCACTGCAGGGCTCGAAGTCACGATTGTCAGTACGCCGTCGCGCGCAGCGGCGACCGAAACACAACCCGAAACCCAAACCGGAAGCAGTTCGTCCAGTCGAGCCTGCAGCCTCCCGAGGCGCCGGGCTTCTCCGTGCAGGATGCGCAGTCGGTCTTCCGACTGCACGAAGTCTCCGACCGATCGCGAGGTCATCGTGGCAGGGGCACCGTGGGTGACCGCCCGTGTTCCCTGTCGTCGTGGTGACAGCGATCGTGGCAGCGCGGGCTGGATGAAGCGGAGGTAGAACCATTGAACGTCATCATTGTTTCAGGAAATCTAGGTAGCGGAAAAACGATAGCACTGAACGGGTACCAGGTTGCAGGCCTGCTTGCCGTATTGTCGCTTTCGATCGCCCTGCTGGTCACCGGCGCGCAGGCTGCCATGGGCCGCCTGGGCGGCAGCGATTCGATGTTCGAAACGGCCGACGCGCACGCCCAGGACGGGCAGACCGTGCTGCGCGAGACCATCGACATGATGGCCACCCGCCTGGGCGAGATGCAGGCGCGGCTGCTCCGCCTCGACACGCTCGGCGAACGGCTGGCCCGCAGCGCCGGATTCAAGCCGCAGGAATTCATGTTCGACCAGGCCCCCGGTCGGGGCGGTGCGGCACCGACCGTGTCCACCGGCCGAGGCGCCGCGGCGGGCCCGGACGTGGCGCCCGGCCCGGGCGCTGCGATCCCGCGCGAACTGTCGATCGGCGAACTCG
>JAIENF010000286.1 GCA_019751575.1 Burkholderiales bacterium | reverse complement strand
CTGCCTTCCCGGCGCTCTGGGTGCTGACCGAATGGCTGCGCGGCTGGCTGTTCACCGGTTTCGGCTGGCAGGCGATAGGCTATTCGCAGGTCGCCGCGGCCAGCCCGCTCGCGGGTTACGCACCGGTGGGCGGGGTCTACCTGGTGTCGATGGCAGTCGCCTTCAGCGCTGCCGTGCTCTGGTATTGCCTGCCGTGGCGGCCGGCCCCTGCAGGCCTGCGCGCGCGCACGGCAGCACTGGTTGCGATCGTCCTCGCATGGGGCACCGGCGCCCTGCTTTCGCGGGTCGACTGGACGACGCCGGTTGGCGCCCCGATCGAGGTCGCGCTGCTGCAGGGGAACATCCCGCAGGACCTGAAGTGGGAAGAATCGCGGGTGGTCGAGACGCTCGACACCTACTGGCGCCTGATCCAGGCAAGCGGCGATGCTCAACTGGTCGTGCTGCCCGAGACGGCGCTGCCGCTGTTCTCGGATCGCCTGCCGAACGACTACCTGGCACGGCTGGTCGACCATGCACGCACGCGCCGCGCCGACATCCTGCTCGGCATGGTCGAACGTTCCCTGGACGGGCGCGAGTACTTCAACAGCCTGTTCAGCGTCGGCACCGCGCCGGTACAGGTGTACCGCAAGCAGCATCTGGTGCCCTTCGGGGAATTCGTGCCGCCGCTGTTCGGATGGGTCGTGCACTGGCTGCAGATCCCGATGCAGGACTTCACCCGCGGCACCCCTGACCAGCGGCCGATGGAACTGTCCGGGCAGAAGGTGGCGATCAACATCTGCTACGAGGATGCGTTCGGCGAAGAGATCATCCGCCAGCTGCCGGAAGCGACGATCCTCGTCAATGTATCCAACACCGCATGGTTCGGCCGCTCGCTGGCGCAGCCGCAGCACCTGCAGATCGCGCGCATGCGCGCGCTCGAGACGGGGCGGCCGATGCTTCGCGCCACCAACACCGGCATGACCGCGGTGATCGATCCGCGCGGGCGCGTCCTGGCGGTGGCCGATCCCTTCAGCGAAGCCGTGCTGCGCGGACAGGTCCAGGGCTACGAGGGCGCGACGCCCTTCGTGCGCGTGGGCAACGGGCTGGCGGTCGGGCTCGGGATGCTGCTGGCCGCGATCGCGTTCAAGGCAAGGACGAGGGCCAGGCCCGCCTGAGTCGGTGCCGGATGCGCGCGGTCGTTCGAGGCGGCCGGCGCTGCCCCTCAGCGCACGCCGTCGTCCGGGTCGCCGGCCATGCGATCGAGCGCGGGCAGCAGGTCCTGCCGGTCATAGCTCGCAAGCAGGGCGTCCGAGCGCGAGACCCGGCGTGCGCGCACCAGGTCGACCAGCACGTCGTTGAGCAGGCGCGACTGCCGGTCTTCGGAACGCCGCATGAAGTCGCGCAGCGTCGACAGCCGCGCCGGATCCTCGATCGCACGCGCGACCTGCGGGCTGTTGATCAGTATCTCTGCCGCCAGCGCGAAGCCGTCGCGCTGCAGCTTCGGCAGCAGCACCTGGCAGACGACGCCGATCAGCACGTTCTTCAGCACATGCCGGCTCTGCGCCTGCTCGTCGGGATGGAACAGCGAGACGATCTTGCTGATCACGCCATCGGCGGAGCTCGAATGCACGGTCGCCAGCACCAGGTGGCCGGACTCCGCGGCACGCAGCATCGTGTCTGCGGTGTCGCGGTCGCGCACCTCTCCGACCATGATCACGTCCGGGCCCTGCCGCAGCGCCTCGCGCAGCCCGTGCGAGAAGCTCGCCGTGTCGACCCCGACCTCGCGCTGGGTCACCACGCCGCGGGGCCGGCGCAGGACGTACTCGATCGGCTCCTCGATGGTGATGATGTGCGGCGGCGCTTCGCGCTGCTCCATGATGTGGCGCAGCGCCGCGAACAGCGTCGTCGTCTTGCCCGCGCCGGTCGCCCCGGTCACGATCACCAGCCCCTTGCCGCTCTCGAGCAGCAGCCTGGGCAGGAAAGGCGGCAGGCCGGTGTCCTTCAGCAGCAGCGGATCGCGCGGGATGCGGCGCATCACCAGGCGCAGGCTCTGCCGGGCGTTCGCCCAGTGCACGTTGACCCGCAGGCGCGTCTCGGAGGGCAGTTCGACGGCGGCGTCGATCGACTGGCAACGGGCGAGCGCCGGCTGCCAGCCGGGCAGCACGCGATCGAGGAACTGTTCGATCGCGCCCCTCGGAACGGGCCCCTCGTCATCGAGGTCGCGCAGGCCGCCTGGCAGCTTCAGCGCAAGCGGTGCGCCTTCGACGAGGTGGATCTCGCTGAACGGCAGCTCATCGTGCGCCAGGTCGGCGATCAGTTCGAACAGGTCCTTGGCCATCGGGCGCTCCAGCCTGGGAAGTGGCAGGGTCAGGGAGAAGATGCGGAAACGGGCGGGGACGCCGGCGCGGGTGCGAATCGCCGCGGCCGGCCGAACACCGGACCGGACAGCTGGAGCGCGCCCGCGGCGCCGGCGGCGGCCACCGTCTCCCGGTCGGACAGCCCGGCCACCAGCACCG
>JAIENF010000587.1 GCA_019751575.1 Burkholderiales bacterium | reverse complement strand
GCCGGTGGCCAGCGCCATCAGGCCGACCAGCAGCAGGCGCACCCGCTGCAGCGGCACGCCCAGGCTCGCCGCGCTGGCTTCGCCGAGCACCAGTGCATCGAGCGCCCGTGACACCAGCACCGCCATCGGCAGCACCACGGCCAGCACGCAGGCGAGCAACCCTGCGCTGTTCCAGCCGAGGAAGCCGGTGGTGCCGAGCAGGAAGACCTGCTTGCCGCGCATCGCCTCGGGCGAGACCTGCATCACGAGGTCGGACAGTGCCGCCAGCAGTACGCCGACCACCACGCCGCACAGCAGGAGCGACAGCGGTCGGCGGGCGCCGCCGGCCAGCAGCAGCGTGAGCATGACGCCGACCAGCGCACCGATGAACGCCGCGCCGACCAGCCCGAGCTGCAGCAGGGCGCCCGCGCTGGCGAGGCCGATCGAGGCACCGGCGGCGCTGCCCGCGGCAAGCACCAGCACCACGCCCAGCCCGGCGCCCGCTGCCGATCCGAGCAGGTAGGGGTCGGCCAGCGGATTGCGGAACAGGCCCTGTGCCACCGCGCCGGCGAAGCCGAGCAGCGCGCCTGCGAGCCAGGCACCGATCGAGCGCGGCGCGCGGATGTCGCGCAGCAGCGTCCATTCGTCGGCCCAGGCCAGCGACCAGCCGTCGCTGCCGGCCGCCAGGCCCGCCAGCAGCAGCAGGCCGCTCGCCCCTGCGAGCAGCAGCGCGAGCGCGGTCCATCCGCGCGGCCTGCGCGGGTCGAGGGCGGATGCCGCGACGCTGCTGCCGACGGCGTCGTTCATCGTCCGTCCTTCGCGAGCGTGGAGAAGCAGTCCACCAGCAGGTCGGCGGCTTCACCCAGGCGCGGGCCGGCGCGCACCAGGATGTCGTAGGCCGCGGGCGGGAACGCACACGTGCGCCGGTCGCGCAGTGCGGCCAGCCCCGGCCAGCCGGGGCGCTTCGGCATGTCGCGCAAGCCGGCGTCGCTGCCCAGGATCACCTGCGGTTGCGCACGCACGACGTATTCGGGGTTCAGGCGCGGGAACACGCCCATCGATGCCGGCACGATGTTGCCCATGCCCAGCCGCGCCAGCACGTCGCCGACGAACGAACCCTCGCCCGCGGCATGCGGCGCGGACGACACCTCGAAATAGACTCGCTGGCCACGCATCGACGGCGGCACGCGGGCGGCTGCGGCATCGATGCGTGCCGAGATCGCGCGCCACTGCAGGTCGGCGGCGCCGGGGTCGCCGATCGCCACCGCGATCGCGCCCAGCACGCGCCGGGTGTCGGCCAGCGTCTTCGGCTCCAGCGCGAGCACCGGGATGCGCAGCGCCTCCAGCCGGTCGATCACGCGCGCCGACGACGCGGCCAGCACCAGGTCCGGCTTCAGCGACACGATGCGCTCGACCTGCGCATCTTCCAGCCCGCCCAGGCGCGGCAGGCGTTCCACCTGTGGCGGCCAGTTCGAGAAGCGGTCGATGCCCACCAGCCGATCGCAGGCGCCGAGCGCGCAGGTGGCTTCGGTCAGCGAGGGCAGCAGGCTGATGATGCGCCGGGCCGGGGCGGCGAGGCGCACCGTGCGGCCGCGGTCGTCGACGATGTCGAGGGAGGCCGTGGAGGTCGACGCCGTGGACGTCGACGCAGCAGCAACCGAAGCCAGCGCGGCGAGTCCGCACAAAACCTTCCGCATGCCTGCCGTCCACCCTGGCTGCTGCACAATCGCCCCTCTGTTCGACAGGCCGGGCGGTCCCGCAACACCTGACGCACGGCTAGGTTAACCTGCGGCAGACGGCGCTGCAAACGCCGACGGTGCACAGGAGGAGGAAGGATGCATATCGAACGACGACTCGCGGGTCATGGGCGGGCCTGGCCGCGCCAGGCGATGGTGGCGGTCGCCACGCTGCTGCTGGCGCCGCTCGCCGGGGCCCAGGCGTACCCGTCGAAGCCGATCCGCATGGTGATCCCGATCGCCGCCGGCGGCGGCACCGATGCGATGGGCCGGTTGATCGCGCAGCGGCTCGGCGAGCAGCTGGGCGTGTCGGTGATCGTCGAGAACCGCGCCGGCGCCGGAACCGTGATCGGCACCGAGATCGTCGCGCGTGCGCCGGCCGACGGCTACACGCTGATGACCGTCGCCCCCGAGTTCGTGATCAACCCGGGGCTGGTGCGCAAGCTGCCGTACGACCCGATCCGCGACTTCGCGCCGATCACCCAGCTCACGTCGGGCCAGTACTACCTGTCGACGCATCCGACGGTGCCGGTGAAGACGCCGAAGGAGTTCATCGCGCTGGTGCGATCGCGGCCGGGGCAGGTGACCTTCGGCTCCTCGGGCAACGGCAGTGCCAACCACCTGGCCGGCGTGCTCTTCCAGCAGATGACCAACACCAAGCTGGTGCATGTGCCGTACAAGGGTGCCGGGCCCGCGGGTGCGGCACTGATCGGCGGCCAGATCGACTTCATGTTCAGCAACGTCGCATCGGCGATGCCGTTCCTCAAGTCGGGCAA
>JAIENF010000431.1 GCA_019751575.1 Burkholderiales bacterium | reverse complement strand
CGTAGCGCTCCCGGCGCAGCCCGCCGGTGAACGTGGTCCCGGTACCGGCGAAGGCGACGGTGCTGGCCACGTAGACCGCGGCATTGTCCTGCGTGGCACCGACGGTGTTCGACGGCCGGGCGATGTTGCGCGGCGAATTGCTCGCCACCAGCCGGTAGTCCCAGCGGTAGGCATCGATGCCGACGGTGGTCGACACGCTGGCCGGCCCGAGCGCGTTCATGAAGCGCACGCGCGGCGTGATCGCCAGCACCGACAGGTCGCGCTCGGAGTAGTTCGGGAAGCCGGCGAAGTCGAAGTACGCATCCTGCTGCTTGTTGCGCCAGCCGATGCCCAGGTTGAACTCGCCGGCATCGAACACCCGGTCGAAGTCGAGGCTGGCCCGTGCACCGTCGCGCACCGCGTAGTCGAGCGGCGTCGAGGTGCCGCGCGGGTCGGACGCGACCTGGTCCACGCCCGCCGAGGGCTGCACCCGGCGCGCGCCCGGCAGGCGGCTGTTCTGCCGGTCGAGCGAGAGCCGGGCAGTCAGGGTGTTCGGCCCGTCGCGCCAGCGCAGGTCGGCCTGGCCGACATGCTGCATGCTTGCGCTGTTCGCGCGCCAGCCGTCGGTCTCGAAGTGCGTCGCATACAGCCGCAACGACAGCGGCCCGCTGCCGAGGTTGCCATTGACCGTGGCCGATCCGGTGGACAGGCTTCCGCCCTGCAGCGTGAGTTCCGCCGATCGTTCCCCGGCCCGCGGCAGGCGGGTGATCACGTTGATCACGCCGGCCGTCGCACCCGCGCCGTACTGCACCGCGCCGCTGCCGCGCAGGATCTCCACCCGTTCGATCGAGGTCAGCGGCAGCGTCGACCAGGACACCGCCGACAGGTCGGTGTCGTTGAGCGGCCGGCCGTCGATCAGTACCAGGGTGTTCTGCCCGGCGACCGCGCCGAAGCCGCGCAGGTCGACCGTCGCGCCGGCGGCGCCGCCGCCGTAGAGCTCGCGCACCGTGATGCCGGGTTGCAGGGCCAGCAGTTCCGGCAGCGTGCGCGCGGGCGCACTGGCGATCTCCTCGCGCGGGATCACGCTCAGGTTGACCGGCCGTTCGCCGGCCGGCTCCTCGAAGCGGGTGGCGGTGACGACGACCTCGCGCAGCGAGACCGGGGTGGGCTGCGCGATCGCCGGATGCGACGCGAGGCAGCACACCGCGACCGACAGCGCGGCGGCGGGGCGGGGGTTGAAGCGCTTCATGTGTCTGCTCCTGGCAGCGGCGCGCCCTCCGCACGCCGGTATCCGACAGCGGCCCCGCATCGAGCACCGTCGTCGAACCATGCCGGCCCCGCATCCGCAGCCGGCTGCGGGAGCGCCTTCAGGTCGACCGGTCGCCACCCGCAACGGTCCGCTGCCGACCACTGCCTGTCCCGGCTTCGGACCCCAGGGCAGCGATCTTCGTCCCTGGCCGGTCTCCGGGCTCGCGAGTCTTGACATGCCGCCTTCCCATGGTCATCCCACAGTGGCTTGTTGGCATGTCCGCACTCGCTTACCGTTGCGGGGGCAGCACCGGCTTCATGGCCGATCGCCCGATCGGCCATTCACCGGTTTCCCGTTTAACCCCGCCAGTGGAAGCGGCAGGGCACCTGGAACATGCAGCCAGTATATACGCTCGCACCGCTTTGACGCGCGGCGCCCGATTCCCCTATAGTCAGGTCATGGATCTCGACCTCAAGGGCCTTGAAGAGCGTGTCGCGCAGCTCATCGAGCTGAGCCGCCGGCTTCGCGCCGAGAACGGCAGCCTGCGCCAGCAGCTGGTCGTGGCCCACAACGAGAACAAGCAGCTGGGCGAGCGCATCGAGGCCGCGCGCCAGCGCGTCGAGTCGCTGCTGGAGCGCATGCCGCCGGCGGCGCCGCGGGACCCGGAGTGACACCTTGAACATCGATCCACAGGCGGGCGCAAGACATGGGTGAGGCACGGCTCTCGGCAGACGGAAAGGCACTCGAGGTGACCATCCTCGGCCGCGAGCTGCGCATCGCCTGCCCGCCCGGCCAGGAGCAGGAACTGCTCGACGCGGTCACCTACCTCGACAACAAGATGCGCGACATCCGCGACGGCGCCAAGGTGATGGGCGCCGAGCGCGTGGCCATCATGGCGGCGCTGAACATCGCGCACGAACACCTGACCACGCGGGTGGCCGGTCCGGTCGATGTCTCCGAGCTGCGCCGCCGCGTCGCGGTCCTGAACAGTTCGCTCGACGAAGCGCTTTCCGAGCAGGACAAGCTGTTCTAGTGGTGTAGTCTTGGCACTTCAGTTCCTGCAACGACAGCCGTTGTAACAGTTCAATCCCCTGCGGTGCCGTACGGATCGGAATCTCTTGAACCAATGCGGTAACTCCGGTTGCCGACCTACAGAGCGCTGTGTGCGCGTCCCACGCCGGACGTACCTGAGGTGCTCGGAAGGTGACCACTCTTGAACCTGATGGTTCAAGACTCGGGTCCGGATGGTATCCGCA
>JAIENF010000060.1 GCA_019751575.1 Burkholderiales bacterium | reverse complement strand
CGGCCGGGCCTTCGCCACCGCCGGCCAGCGCTCCCGGTGGTGCCGGCGATCCTGGCGCGGCCGATGCCGCCGGTGCGCCGGCGCGCCGGACGGATCCGGCCGCGATGCTGCGCGAATCGATCGCGTCCTGGTCGGACGACAGCTGAGCATGAGCCGGTACATTCTCGCCCTCGACCAGGGCACGACGAGTTCGCGTGCGCTGGTGGTGGCCGAGGATGGCACCGTGGTCGCCAGCGCGCAGCGCGAGATCGGGCAGCACTACCCACAGCCGGGCTGGGTCGAACACGACGCCGACGAGATCTGGGCCACCCAGCTCGCCACCGCCACCGAAGCACTGGCGCGCGCGGGCGTCGCGCCGCACCGCGTCGCCGGCCTCGGGATCACGAACCAGCGCGAGACGGTCGTGCTCTGGGACCGTGCCACCGGCCGGCCGCTCGCGCCGGCCATCGTCTGGCAGGACCGGCGCACCAGCGAACGCTGCGCGCAACTGCGCGCGGCGGGGGTCGAAGCCCGGGTACGCGCGCTGACCGGGCTGGTGCTCGATCCGTACTTCTCGGCGACCAAGCTGGCATGGCTGCTCGACCACCTGCCCGGCGCGCGGGCCCGCGCGGCCGCGGGCGAGCTCGCCTGCGGCACCATCGACAGCTGGCTCGCATGGAAGCTTACCCGCGGCGCGCTGCATGTCACCGATGCGGGCAATGCGTCGCGCACGCAGCTGTTCGACCTGCAGGCCGGCGACTGGAGCGACGAACTGTGCGCGCTGTTCGACGTGCCGCGTGCGTTGCTGCCCTCGGTGGTCGACTCGAGCGGGGTGGTCGGCCATTGCGCGGCCGACCTCCTCGGTGCGGCGATACCGATCGCCGGCATCGCCGGCGACCAGCAGGCGGCGTTGTTCGGCCAGCGCTGCACTCGCGCGGGCATGGCGAAGAACACCTATGGCACCGGTTGCTTCATGCTGATGCATACCGGCGATGCGCCGGTGGCCTCGACGCACCGCCTGCTCTCGACGCTCGCCTGGCGCCGGGCCGGCCACAGCGAGTTCGCGCTCGAGGGCTCCGTGTTCGTTGCCGGTGCGGTCGTGCAATGGCTGCGCGACGAACTGGGCGTGATCCGCCAGTCGCGCGACGTGGAGGCACTGGCTGCCAGCGTCGACGATGCCGGCGGGGTCGTGTTCGTCCCGGCGTTCACCGGCCTCGGCGCGCCTTACTGGGATGCGGATGCGCGTGGCGCCATCCTCGGCCTGACGCGGGGGACCGGCGCCGCGCATATCGCCCGGGCGGCGATCGAATCGATCGCCTTCCAGAGTGCCGAGCTGCTGCAGGCGATGCAGGCCGATGCCGGCGTGCCGCTGACCGAACTGCGCGTGGACGGCGGGGCGACCGCCAACGACGTGCTGATGCAGTTCCAGGCCGACCTGCTCGGCGTGCCTGTGCTGCGCCCTGCGTTCACCGAATGCACGGCCATGGGGGCTGCACTGCTGGCCGGGCTGGGTGCCGGTGTCTGGCCGGATGCGGCAGCGATCGATGCCCACTGGAAGCTCGACCGTCGATTCGAGCCGAAGATGTCGCGCGACGAGGCCGGCGACCGCATCGCCCGCTGGAAGCGCGCGCTGTCCCGGGTGCACGGCAGCCTCTGATCGCAGGAAAAACTGCGCCAGATTAGTCCTTTCGGACTATATGTCTGCCAAAAGGCATCTTGCGCGTCCGATGTCGGACGTCTAACGTCTGACAACTGCCCGGTTGGCAGCATGCCGAATCAGCCATTCAACCATCGACTGGCGGATTCATCCGCCAGTGTGAGCTTCAGGGGGAACACAAAATGAAGAATCTTCGGAAACTCGTATGCGCCGCGAGCGCGGCCGTACTGCTGGGTGCCGCGTCGTTCGCCAATGCGGCAGCGGTTTCATTGCAACTCGTGCTGGCGATCGATGTGTCGGGCAGTGTCGACAGCCAGGAGTTCGCGCTGCAGCGGAACGGTTACGTGCAGGCATTCCAGTCGGCAGCCGTGCAGAACGCGATCGCCGCAACGCCCGGCGGGTCGATCGCCGCGACTTTCGTCCAGTGGTCGAGCGGCAATGAGCAGCAGCAGTCGGTCGGCTGGACGCTGATCAACAGCGCGGCGTCGGCCAATGCGTTCGCGGCCTCGATCTTCGCCGCTCCGCGGGCTTTTGACGGACTGACTGCAATCGGCTCGGCGATCAACTACTCGGCCGGTCTGTTCGACAAGGGCTTCACGAGCACGCGCAAGGTGATCGATGTCTCCGGTGACGGCGAAAACAACGACGGAGCCAGCCTTGCAACGGCCCGAGCCAATGCCATCGCAGCCGGCATCACCATCAACGGCCTGCCGATCGGCAACAACAGTCTTGCCACGTACTACCAGAACAACGTGATCGGCGGGACCGGCGCCTTCCTCGAGCCGGCTTCGACCTTTGCCGATTTCGCCGATGCCATCGGACGCAAGCTCGAGCGCGAGATCATCAA
>JAIENF010000242.1 GCA_019751575.1 Burkholderiales bacterium | reverse complement strand
CACCTCGCCGGCCACTCCACCCACAGCTTCGGCGCGCACTTCGGCGCCGCCGCAGCGGCCTCGTCGATGGCAGGCCTCGATGCAGCGCAGGTCCGGCATGCGCTGTCCTACGCGGCGCAGCAGGCATCGGGCATCTCCACCTGGATGCGCGACCCGGACCACATCGAGAAGGCCTTCGACTTCGGCGGGATGCCGTCGAGCCACGGCCTTTCCGCTGCCGCCATGGTGGCGCACGGATTCACCGGCGTGCCCGATGTGTTCGCCGGCGAGCGCAACTTCTTCGTTGCGTTCTCGTCGCCGCACGTGCGAACGGAGCTGCTGGTGCACGAGCTCGGATCGACCTACGAAATCATGAACTCGAACATCAAGAAGTGGTCGGTCGGCTCGCCGATCCAGGCCGCGCTCGATTCGACCGAGGCCCTGGTGCAGGCGCATGCCCTCAAGGCGGCGGACGTCAAGCGGGCAGTGGTCGAGATCCAGGACCATGAAGCGGCCGTGGTGAACAACCGCGACATGCCCGACATCTGCCTGCAGCACCTGGTCGCGCTGGTGCTGCTCGACGGCACGGTGACCTTCGCAACCTCGCACGATGCCGCCCGGATGAAGGACCGGCAGGTGCTCGCGGTGCGCAAGCGCATCGAACTCAAGCCCTCGCCCGCGCTCACCGCGGCCGGCGGTCGCCAGGCGATCGTCACGCTGCACCTCGCGGGCGGGCGCACGCTGCGCCACCATACCGAGGTGGTCAAGGGCACCTGGCAGAACCCGATGTCGCGCGCCGAGGTCGAGGCGAAGAGCATCGACCTGCTGCAGCCGATCCTGGGCAAGCGCCGCACCCGCGGCCTGATCGACCAGGTCTGGAACATCGAGAAGATCGACGACGTACGCGCGCTGCGTCCGCTGCTGCGCGCCTGAACGAGACAACCGTGACCGAAGGACAACCGATGACTACCCAATACCCGTCGACCGCCACCGCACAGGCAGCGGCCTTCATCGAATCGCTGACGCCGGCCATGATCCCGCGCGAGGCGGCACGCATCGGCCGTCGCTGCGTGCTGGACGGCCTCTCGGTGATGATCGCCGGCCTCGCCGAGGAAACCTACGTGCTGCTGGCCGATGACGTCCAGGAACAGGGCGGGCGCAAGGACGCGCTGCTGTTCGGCCGCGGCCGCCTGAAGGTGCCCGCCCCGCTGGCCGCACGCGTGCTCGGCGGCGCCGGCCATGCCCACGACTGGGACGACACGCAGGTATCGAACGATCCGCGCCACCAGTACGGCCTGCTTACCCACCCGACCGTGCCGCCGCTGGCGGCCGCGCTCGCGGTGTCGCAGCTGCGGATCAGCCAGGGCCACAAGGTCAGCGGCGCGGATTTCTTCACCGCCTTCATGGCCGGCTTCGAAGTCGAGTGCAAGCTCTCCGAGTGGCTGCTGCCCTTCGTCTACAAGGAACGGTCGTTCCACTCCAGCGGCGTGGTGGGCCTGTTCGGTGCCGCAGCCACCAGCGCAAAGCTGCTCGGGCTGTCCGGCGACACGCTGCGCATGGCGCTGTCCATCTGCGCCAGCATGGCCGCCGGCTGCCGGGTCAACTTCGGCACCATGAGCAAGCCGCTGCAGGTCGCGCGCGCGGCCGAGAACGGCGTGACGGCAGCCCTGCTCGCGCAGCGGGGCTTCACCGCCGACCTCAACGGGCTGGATGGCGAATGGGGCTTCTTCCGCGTCTACGGCAACGGCTGCTTCCCCGAGAAGACGGCGCAGGGCTTCGGCGGCGAGAAGAAGCAGCAGTGGTCGATCGTCAGCCCCGGCGTCTCGGTCAAGCCCTACCCCTCGGGCATCCTGACCCACCAGACGATGGACGGAATGCTCGAGCTGCTGCGCGGCGAGTCCATCAAGCCGGAGATGATCGAGCGCATCGACATCCATGCCGGCAGCAACGTGCTCAATCCGATCCGCTTCGCCGTCGCGAAGACCCACCTGCAGGCGAAGTTCTCGATGGCGGGCCTGCTGACCATGATCATCCTGCGCCATCGCGCCGGGCGCCAGGAATTCACCAACGAGTTCATCGGCTCGCCCGCCGCGCAGGACATGCAGGCGCGCATCCACACCCATGTCGACCCGCAGATCGAAGCCCAGGGCATGGAGATCATCCGTTCGCGCATCGAGCTCACGACGAAGGATGGCCGCCGCTTCGTGCACTGGGCGCCGGAAGCCTACCGCGGCGGTCCGCTCAATCCGCTGAGCGACGACGACCTCGCCGCGAAGCTCGCCGCCTGCGCCGACGGACTGCTCGACCGCGACCGGCAGGACAAGCTGCTGCGCGCGGTGAAGCGCGTGGACAAGCTCGCCAATGCGGCGATGATCCCGCGGCTGATCCAGCCGTGAATCCGGTGCCGCCACGCCCATCCCCCGCGGTCCCCGCGCCCGTCGCATCCGCGATCGCCGGCGCGCTGCTGGCGATACTGGCACCGGCTGCGGCCGCGCAGTCATG
>JAIENF010000009.1 GCA_019751575.1 Burkholderiales bacterium | reverse complement strand
GCATCACTTCGCGCTTCTGGTTGTACGTCAGCGTCCTCAGCTTGACGATTCCCCGGTCGGGCCGGGATCCGGACGGCCGCGACTCCAGGATCTCGGTGACCGCCGTCAGGACATCCCCGGGACGGGTCGGGACCGGCCAGCGCAGCAGTTCGATCCCGAGCCCGATCCGGCCCCGCTCGTCGGATCGCATGTCTCCGCCCAGGACCAGTTTCATCGTGAGTGCCGCCGTATACCAGCCGCTGCCGATCAGGCCGCCGAAGATCGATGCCCGCCCGGCCTCCGGGTCGGTATGCATCGGCTGGGGATCGAATTCCCTGGCGAAGCGGATCATCTCCGCCTCATCGAGCGTCACCGCACCCGTATTGAAATGCCGTCCTACCGTCATGTCCTCGAAGAAGATGAGGTCGCCGCAGGAATCCTGTGTCTCTTCGTTCAACTCGTGCTCCTGTCTGCAATCATCGCGTCCATGCCCGCTGGGCGCTTCATCGTTCCAGGCGACCCGGGGTCCTCCGAGGGTCGCCCGGGGTCACTCCATGTGCCAGCCGTGGCTGACGATCACCGACTGCCCGGTCAGCGCATCGGTCGGGAAGGCTGCGAGGAACAGCGCGGTCTGCGCGACATCCTCGACCGTGGTGAACACGTTGTCGACGGTGTCCTTCAACATGATGGTACGCACCACTTCATCCTCGCTGATGCCGTGGCGTCGCGCGAGCTCCGGGATCTGCGCCAGCACCAGCGGCGTCTTCACGAAGCCGGGGCAGACCACGTTGGTGCGCACCCCGTGCGGCCCGCCCTCCTTCGCCACCGCCTTCGCCAGGCCCACCAGCGCATGCTTCGCCGCCACGTAGGGTGCCTTCAGCGCCGAGGCTTCCTTCGAATGAACCGAACCCATGTAGAGCACGCAACCGCCCCGGCCGGCCGCGTACATCCGGCGCAGCGCGGCGCGCGTGCACAGGAACGCACCGTCGAGATGGATGGCGATCATCCGCCGCCATTCGTCGAAAGTGAACTCCTGGACCGGCTTGACGATCTGGATGCCGGCATTGGACACCACGATGTCGACGCTGCCGAACGCCGCCGTGCAGGCGTCGAAACCGGCCTCGACCTGCTGCTCGTCGGTGACGTCCATCGCGACACCGATCGCCCGTCCGCCGGCGGCGGTGATCGCGGCTGCGACCGCAGCGGCGCCCGGCCTGTTGAGGTCGCCCACCGCGACCGCGCAGCCGGCCGCGGCGTAACCCTCGGCGATCGCGCGGCCGATGCCGCTCGCCGCCCCCGTGACCAGCGCGGCCTTCCCGTCCAGCCTCTGTCCGCCATTCATGCCCGTTCCTCCCTGCGCAACACGCGGCCGGGGCGCTCCCCGGTCGCCTGTCCATCACGCCATACCGTCGTGCCGTTGACCATCACCCTGTGGATGCCGGCGGCCGGCTGCACCGGCGCCTCGAAGGTGGCGCTGTCGATCACCGTCGCCGGGTCGAACAGCACCAGATCCGCATGCGCGCCGGGCCGGATGCATCCCCGGCCGTGCAGCCCGAAACGCGCAGCAGGCAGCCCCGTCATCTTGTGTACCGCGACCTCGAGCGGAAACAGCCCGAGGTCCCGGCTGTAGTGGCCCAGCACGCGCGGGAAGGTACCCCAGAGCCGCGGATGCGGGCTGGCATCGTGCGGCAACCCGTCCGACCCGATCATCGTCTCGGGGAAGGCAAGGATGCGCTGCACGTCGTGTTCATCCATCATGAAGTAGATCGCGCCCGCGGGCTGCAACCGTTGCACCGCCGCCTCGGCCGACACGCCCCAGCCGGCGGCGACCTGCGCGAGGTCGCGCCCGGCGCATTCCGGATGCGGCGTCGACCATGCGACCAGCACCCGCGAGGACATCGCCAGCCGCGAGGCGTTGAGCACGGTCGAGGACGCCTCGTACGGATAGCAGTCGAGCGCAACCGGCTGGCGCTGCATCGCGTCGGCGATCCGCGCCAGGGTCTCGACCGACCGGCCATGGTTGGCCAGGCCAGCCACCTTGTGGTGGGAGATCACCACGCCGATGCCGCAGGCCCGGCCGATCTCCAGCGTCTCGTCGATCGCCGGCAGGATCGCTTCGGCCTCGTTGCGCATGTGGGTCACGTACAGTCCGCCGCAGCCGGTCAGCCGGCGCGACAGCTCGATCAGTTCCGAGGTCGGCGCCGCCGCCGCCGGCGGATAGAAGGTGCCACTGGACAGCCCGACCGCCCCGGCCTGCATCGCCTCGTCGATCGCTGCGCACATCCGGCGGCATTCCGCCGGCGAGGCCGCCCGCGACAGGTCGTCCATCGCAGCGGCACGAAGCGTCGAGTGACCGACCAGGAAGGCCGCGTTGGTCGCGGCGGGCTGCTGCTCGAGCGCCGTGAAGTATGCATGGAAGGTCGGGAAGCGGAACCACTCGCCACTCGGATCGAGCAGGTCGAGCGGCTGCGGTGGCCCGCCGCGGCCGGGGCTGCAGGAC
>JAIENF010000072.1 GCA_019751575.1 Burkholderiales bacterium | reverse complement strand
GTTCTCCTCGCCCTTCACCGAACCCAGCACCAGGCTGCCGAGCACCCGCACCACGACCAGCAGCAGCAGCAGCATCTAGTACTCGAGGTCGACCCCGACCGGTGGGCGTGCCGACTGCGTACGCTCCGCCTGCGCCTGCACCGCGGGACCGAGCAGCACCACCGCCAGCGCGACCAGCGGCAGCAGGAACTGCACGACGGCGGCAAGCAGCCCCGGCAACGCGGCGCCGCTGCCGAGCCTGGGCACCACCCACAACAGCAGGAGTCCGAGCAGGAAGAACGACGCGAGCAGCGTGCCGGCGCGTTCGCGCGGCTCGCCGGTGCCCGGCACCCGGCCCGCGATCAGGGCGAACAGCACGCAGATCCACAGCGCCGCCAGCCACCAGTTGACCAGCAGCGCAAAGCCGGCACCGGCGGCGACCAGGGCGGCGCCTGGCACCGGATCGATCTCGCGGCGCCCGCGCCACAGCGGCTGCCAGATCAGGAACAGCCCGATGTGCGTCAGCCACATCGCACGCGCCCACCAGGCGTCGATATCCCAGGCAAGCGCGGCATGCAGCGCGAGCAGCATCAGCGACAGGACCCAGTGTGGATAGTCGCTGGCCAGCTGGAACAACCGGTCGCCGGATGTCTCCTTGCGTCCGCTCAAGGCAGGGCCTCGCCGGAACGGTCGCGGTCGGGCCGGTTCGGCCGGGGTTGCGCCTGCGGGATCGGAACGGACGCCGCGCGGCACGCGATCGATCGCGGTACGCTCGCAGCCGCGGCACCGGCACCGGCCACGCGCCGTCCGCCGGACGTTCCAGCGGTGCCCCCACCCGGCACGCCCGATCCTTCACTCACGAACCATCCGATGCCCGCTTCCAGCAGCCACGAGATGACCGTCCCGGACCGCACGACGCAACGCCTGGCACAGCTGTCCGCGGTGGTGCGCTTCACGATGCTCGAAGCCTGGCGCTCGAAGTTGCCATGGCTGCTGCTGCTGGCGCTGGGCTGCACGCTCGCCGCCAGCCAGCTTGCCGCCGAACTGGCGATCACCGAGGGCGGCCGGTTCCGCGCTGCCCTGCTCGCTGGCGGGGTACGGTTCGCATGGGTGTTCATCTTCGCAGTCTATGTCATCGGCAGCCTGACCCGCGAACTGAACGAACGCGGCTTCGAAGTCGCGCTTGCGCTCGAACTCGATCGCAGCACCTGGGTGGCAGGCAAGCTCGCCGGCTTTTTGCTGCCGGCATTCGCAGCGGCACTGTGCCTGTTTCCCCTGCTTGCGACGATGGCGCCGCCGGCCGCCGCGGCCGCCTGGTGCCTGTCGCTGGCCTTCGAACTGTCGGTGGTGATCGCCGCCGCGCTGTTCTTCACGCTGAACCTGGCCAGCGTGCCCGCGGCGGCGGTGCTGACCGCCGGGTTCTATCTCCTGGCCCGGACCATCGATGCGCTGGTGCTGATCGCATCTGCATCTCCACTGATCGTGGCGGGCGCATGGCGCGATTTCGCCCGGATGACGGTCGATGCGCTGGCCTGGTTGCTGCCACCGCTCGGGCGCTTCACGCAGGGCAGCTGGCTGGCCGGCCAGGTCCCGGACGCCTCCCTGCTCGGCCTGATGGCTGCGCAGAGCGCCGTGTATGTCGTCCTGCTCGGCGCGGCCGCGCTGGTCGATTTCCATCGCAGGGACCTGTGAAGGCAGGACCTGGATCCGCCCGCCGCTGGACGACGGCGGCATGGACGACAGCGGCACAGCGGCCATGGTCGGCGGTGCCAGCCTGGGTCCGCATCGCCCTCGTGCTGGCGCTGGCCGCACAGCTCGCCGGCCACGCGATCGCGCCGGCGCCACAGGCGCGCGCGGTGGACCTGCCAGCGCCGCCTGCGGTCGCTGCGATGCAGGTGGCTGCCCTGGGCGATCGCCTGCCCGCCGCACAGCTGGCGACCCTCTACCTGCAGTCATTCGACAACCAGCCCGGCATCAGCATCCCGTTTGCAGCACTGGACTATGGACGCGTTGTCGGTTGGCTTGCCATGCTGTCAGACCTCGATCCGGACAGCCAGTATCCGTTCCTGCTCGCCTCGCACGTGTATGCAGCGGTGCCGGATCCGTCGCGCCAGCGGCAGATGCTGGCGTTCGTGCACGATCGTTTCGATGCGGACACTGCGCGCCGGTGGCGCTGGCTCGCCCATGCAGCGATCGTCGCACGGCACCGTCTCGGCGACCTGCCGCTGGCGACCCTTTACGCCAGGGCCTTGACCGAGCGCGCGACCGATCCCTCGGTGCCCGGCTGGGCACGGCAGATGTCGGTGCTGCTGCTGGCCGATACGGGGGAAGTCGAGGCGGCGAAGATCCTGCTCGGCGGACTGCTCGATGCGGGCGCGATCACCGATCCGCAGGAACTGCAGTTCCTGCTGAAACGCCTGGAGCCGACGCAGACTCGCTGAACCGTCGACACAAACGTCGATATCTCGACATGAAGATATCGAACACCGCGCCAGG
>JAIENF010000127.1 GCA_019751575.1 Burkholderiales bacterium | reverse complement strand
GCACCGACGGCTGTGCAAGCGCCTCGGCCAGTGCCACCTGCAGGCGCGACATCACCGGTGCAGGCGTGCGCGCAGGCGCCATCACCATGAACCAGCCCACCGCTTCGAAGCCGGGAACGCCAGACTCGATCATCGTCGGCACCTCGGGCAGGTGGCGCGAGCGCTTGTCCGAGGTGACCGCCACCGCCCGCAGCCGGCCGGCCTGGACCTGCGGCAGCGCGGAGACCAGCGTGGCGAACATGACCTGTGCGTGGCCGCCGACCACGTCGGTCAGCGCGGGGTTGGCGCCCTTGTACGGGACGTGGTTCATGCGCACGCCGACCGCGCTCGAGAACATTTCCGCGACCAGCTGCGGGCCGGTGCCGATGCCGGAGGAGGCATAGGTGATCTCGCCCGGCCTGCCCTTGGCAAGGGCGACCAGGTCGCGCACGGCCTTCACCGGCACCGACGGATTGACCACCAGCAGGTGCGGCTGCGTCGCCACCACCGTCACCGGCGACAGGTCGCGCAGCGGATCGTAGGGCAGCTTCGCCAGCATGGCCGCGTTGATCGCATAGGCGAGGTTGGTGAACAGCAGCGTGTTGCCGTCGGGCGGGGACTTCGCGGCAAGGTCGACGCCGATCACCGAGCCGGCACCCGGGCGGTTGTCGACCACGATCTGACGGCCGAGCGTCGTCGACAGCTGTTCGGATACGGTGCGCGCGACCAGGTCCACGCCGGGGCCGGGCGGGAAGGGCACGATCAGGCGCAGCGGTCGGCCCTGCGCGCATGCGAAGGGGCTCGCGAACGAGCCGATCAGCAGGGCCGTGAGCACTGCAGGCCGCAGGGCGGGCCTGCGCCGCTTCGATGCGGCGCGAGATGCGGCGGCGTGATCCATGCTCACGCCTTGCGTTCGTTGCGCGCGAAGCCTTCCAGCTTCTGCTTCCATTCGTCCGAGTGCATGCACGCCACCCACGCTTCGGTATCGAAGCGCAGCCCCGCCGCCAGGCCGGCTTCCATCGAATGGTTCAGTGCGCGCTTGGCCTGCACCAGTCCGGTCGTTGGGAAGGTCGCCATCCGGCGCGCCGTTTCCATTGCTTCGTCGAGCACGCGGTCGAGCGGCACCACGCGGTTCACCAGCCCGAGCGACTTCGCCTCGGCCGCATCCCAGCGCCGGCCGGTGAGGATCAGTTCGCGCGCGACCTGGTAGCCGACCAGCCGTGGCAGGCGCTGGCAGGCACCGCCGCCCGGGAAGAAGCCGTGCGTGACCTCGGGCAGGGCGAATACGGCGGTGTCGGACGCGATCGAGAGGTCGCACTGGAGCACCAGTTCGAAGCCGCCGCCCATGCAGTAGCCCTTGATCGCGGCGATCACCGGCTTGCTCACGCCGGCCACCGCGTTCGTCCATTTCGACATCACCTGCCGGCGCTCGTCGATCATGTCGGCGGTCGAACCTGCCGATCGCTCCTTGAGGTCGGCGCCGGTGCAGAACGCCTTGTCGCCGGCACCGGTGATCACGATCACCTTTACCGCAGGATCGGCGTCCAGCGCCGGCAGCAGGTCCATCAGTTCGCGGCGCAGCGCGCGGTTGAGCGCGTTGTGGGCCTGCGGACGGTTCAGGGTCAGCAGCGCTACGCCGTGGTCGATGCTGAGGGTGTGCAGTGGCGTGTCGGCCATCGAATCTCTCCTCCTGCGGTCGCGCGGGTCATGGCCGCGCGATGGTCATCCGGAGAGGATACCACCCGGTGTCCGACCGCCCTTCAGCCTGCGAAGGGTGCCAGCCCGGTCGCGCGGATGTGCGCGGCCGCCTCTGCCGAGGCGAGGAGGCCGATCGCGCGCGCCGTTGCCTCGGGATGCACCGCGCTTGCCGCCACGGCGGCGCTGTAGGTCGTGAACAGCTGTGCCTCGTCCGGCAGCGGCGTGATGTGCGCGATGCCCTCGATCGGAAGCAGCTCGCTCACCTGCTGGAACCCGAGTTCCACCTCGCCGTTGGCGATGAAGGTGCCCACCCGCTGGCCGTTGCCGATGAACCGGCACTTCGGCATCACGTCGTCGTGGATGCCGAGCCGCTTCAACAGTTCGCCGGTGACATAGCGTCCGCTGACGCTCGCCGAATAACCGATCGAGGCCGCGCGCAGCAGGGTGTCGCGCAGCGCGTCGAGGGTGCCGATGTCGGGCGCGGGTGCGCCGGCCCGGACGGCCATGCCTACCATCGAGCGGGCGAGTGGCGCGTGCCCCTCCGCCCGCGCGAGGCCATCGCGGATGAAGCCCTGGAGGACGCCGTCGTCGCAGACCACCAGGTCGGCGATCTCGCCACGCTTCAGTCGGTTGGGTATCGAGGTGTCGCCGCTGCCGATCGAGGTGGTGACCGTGACCACCTTCAGCCCGGTGACCCGCTCGATGGCGGGCGCCAGCCGCAGGTGGGCGGCGGTGAACGCGCCCGAGGTCATGACGCGGAAGTCTGTGTTCATCGAGGTGCGCCGGTCGCCG
>JAIENF010000553.1 GCA_019751575.1 Burkholderiales bacterium | reverse complement strand
ACGCAACCACGATGATCAGCGGACCGGGCGTGCTCTCGCCGAGCGCCAGTCCATCGATCATCTGCGTGGCGGTAAGCCACTCGAAGTGGACCACGGCGCCCTGGTACACGTACGGCAGCACCGCATAGGCGCCGCCGAACGTGAGTAGTGCCGCCTTGGTGAAGAACCAGCCCATCTGGGTCAGCGTGCCTTCCCAGCCGAACTGCAGCAGCAGGAAGCCGAGGCTCGCGCCCCAGAGCAGGCCGCCGGCCACCAGCACCCGCGACAGGCGCGCCCAGGTGAACACGGCATGTGCCGGAGTCGGCGTGTCGTCGTCGATCACGGCGCGCCCGTAGGACTTGCCGGCCGCGCCGTGTCCGCCACCGGGGGCGAATGCCGCCGGACGAAGCCGCCCGCCGAGGAAGCCGAGCACCGCCGCCGCGATCACGATCGCCGGAAACGGCAGGCCGAACACGAAGATCGCGATGAACGCCGCTGCCGCGATGGCCAGCAGGTAGCCGTTCTTCAGCGTCCGGGAACCGATGCGCCATGCAGCGAAGACCACGATGGCCGTCACGGCGGGCTTGATGCCGTACAGCACGCCCGAGACCACCGCGAGGTCGCCGAACGCGATGTAGATCCAAGACAACGCGACCAGGAGCAACAGCGAGGGCAGGACGAAGAGTCCACCGGCGATCAGCCCGCCCCAGGTGCGATGGAGCAGCCAGCCGATGTAGGTGGCGAGTTGCTGTGCCTCGGGACCGGGCAGCATCATGCAGTAGTTGAGCGCATGGAGAAAACGCTGCTCGGATATCCAGCGGCGCCGCTCGACCAGTTCCTGGTGCATCACCGCGATCTGTCCGGCCGGGCCGCCGAAGCTGATGAAGCCGAGCTTCAGCCAGAAGCGGAATGCCTCGACCAGCGTCGGTGGAGCGGGCGCCTGGTCCGGCAGCGCCGGGCCGCTCACTGGCACGCCTCGATCCGCCATGTACGCGTGTCGTCCAGGCCCATCCTGCAGGCTGCGTAGAGGGCGTCATAAAGGATCATCGCGCGATCGAGCATCTCGAGGTCGTCCGGGAACATCTGCGACAGCCCGGTCGATATCGTGCGCAATCCGGCTGCCTCGGCGGCACCTTCGAGGTGCCCGGTGTCGGCCGCGCGCACGATCATCGCCAGGCGCGCCAGCGCAGGATCGTCGCCCAGTCCGAAGTGCTCGACGAAAGCGTCGAAGCTGCAGTGCGTGGCGTGGTGGCCGAACGGGCTTCCTTCGATATCGAAGGGCGTTGCCGACTGCGCCGCCGCCACGCCCTGCACGTCCTGCGCGTCGACATAAAGGAACCCGGCACCCGGGTCGATGAAGCGCCGGACCAGCCACGGGCAGGCGATGCGGTCGATCTTCGGGCGCGCGCGCGTCACCCAGCGCGTGCCGGAGCCTGCCGGCTTGGGCACGACCGGGCCACCGGCCTCGCGCCAGCCCTCGAGGCCGTGATCGAGGTACCGCGCCTTCCGGCCGGCTTCGCGCAGGGCAAGCGCCACCCCCTGGCTGACCTGATGCCCGTGGACGCAATAGACCACGACGTCGGCCGCCGGCGGCAATGCCAACATCCAGCGGGACACTTCGGCCGGATCGCGGCAGAGCGCGCCCGCCATCAGGTCCGGCGCGTCGGAAAACACGGGCGACCTTCGCACGTCGATGACGATCGGTCGGTTGCCGGGCGATGCCGCCAGGACGGAGGCAAGGAGGACATCAGGTGAAACGGAAACTTCCATGGCGGGCCCTTCGCGCAAGAAGGCACGAAGGCAGCACTTGGACATCCACCGTGAGGGATGTCTAGACCATGCGGGGAGACTGCCGTTATCCCCGCCTCGCTTCAGCCGCGAGTCTAGGGCGGGCACGATTGCGCGTCAACGCGTCGACCCGCATCAGATGGCAGGCAGCCTGGGGACGGTCAGGCCGGCGTGATCCCGGTCGCCTTGATCACCCGGCCCCATTTTTCCACTTCGCTCTTCACGTAGCCGGCGAACGCGTCCTGCGTGCCACCGCGCGGATCGAAGCCCAGCGTGATGAGCCTGTCGCGGACCTCGGGCAACTTCAGCGCGAGGTTCACTTCCTCGTTCAACCGGCGGCCGAGTGCCGGCGGCAGGTTCGGCGGGCCGAACACGCCGATCCATGAACTGTTCTCGAAATCCGCCAGGCCGGCCTCCTTCAGCGTCGGCACGTCCGGCAGCAGCGGCATGCGGGTGCGCGCGGCCACGGCCAGCACGCGCAGCGCATTGGCCTTGATCTGGCCGAACGCGGTCGGGATGGTGGTGACCGCCATGTCGACCTGCTGGGCGACGGTCGCGGACACCGGCGCGATGCCACCGGCAAAGGGCACATGCACCGGGTCGAGGCCCGGCAGCGGGCGGAACACGAACTCGGCGGTCAGGTGCTCGGTGGTACCGACGCCGGCGGTGGCGAAGGTGAAGCGTCCGCCCTTCCTGGG
>JAIENF010000804.1 GCA_019751575.1 Burkholderiales bacterium | reverse complement strand
TTGCCCGCGCCGAGCGGCTTTCGCCGCCCGCCGGTCAAGTCGCTGCGAGCCTCACACACAAAAATTCAGACACGCCCTGATCACGCAATATCGACCAGCCGCCCCGGATCGAACCATCCAAAATCCGCAATGCGGTACCGCAGCCGTCCCCTCGGCCCCCGCGCCTCGATGCGCACGTCAAACGTTTCGGCCATCAGCACCAGCCGATAGAACGTCGCCCTGCTGACCTCGCAGCGCGTCTGGATCTCCTCGCGCGTCAATCCGGCTGGCGCACGCCCCAGCTCCACTAGAAGGTGGCGAAGTTGTCTGACCTGTGCGCCATAGGCGCCAGCGGGCGAAGGCTTGATCACAACAGCGTGATCGTCTCTGATTTCGAGACGTTTCACAAGATGTCTTTTCCCCAGGACGGAGCGGAATACTAACAGGCCACGACCGTCCGCATGAACGGTTTCCGCCCTTGGGGAAAGGACATTTTACCTGCCTGCAGCCTCTCTATACGTCTCACTTAATGCGACATACAATGCTTCGTTCGCTTGGTCCACCGCGCCCATGTCCACCAACCTCGATCTATTCACCGTGCTTCCATCGCCCGCCCGCGACCCTCAGCGGTGGCACAGCGATCCGCTCCTGGCCGCAGCGATCTGGCTGCGCACTGAACGCCACCAAGGCGCCCCGTACAGCGAAGCCACCGTCCAGAAGCATCTTTCGATCGTGCGTCGCTACCTCGCCGCACTCCACAACCAGTCCGTCCCCCTTGAGCGCGCCCAGCCAAGCCACCTCGCGCACTTCCTCAACACCCTCGAGCACCTGCAGCGCGACGGCACTCTCACTCTCACCCGCCACCGCTACCTGCGCACCCTCGAGGGACTGCACGCCGAACTCATCCGTTGCGGCCTGCGCACCGACAACCCAGCGCGCGCCCTGCTCCACCATTTCCCGCCGCCACGCACCCGTCCACTCCCCGAATCCCTGACGCCCACCGAAGAACACCGCCTGATCGAATCACTGACCCGCGTCCTCTCGATCCCCGACCTCGCCTGGCGCCAGCTCCGCGATGCAGCCATCGTCGCCACCGCCGTCGGCGCCGGCCTGCAACCGCGCGAACTGGTCGCCCTCGCCATCGAAGACGTCCTGCTCAACGAAGCCCCGCCCTACCTGTGCGTGGCGTCCTTCGGCCGCCGCCCAGAGCGGGTGGCCCCGATCAGCCCGAGCGTGCGCCCGATCCTCGCCGCCTGGCTCGACGCCCGCATGCAGTTCCCCGCCAGCGCCACCGGTCCGCTGTTCTGCGCCACCCGCGCCGGGTCTGACCTCACAGTACGCAGCATCCACCGCGCCTGCGAAGGCTGGATCGACCGCGCCCAGGTGAGCCGCACCCACAAAGGTGCCCGCGTCCTGCGCGGCGCCTTCGCCACCCGGCAACTTCGCGCAGGCAAGCCGACGACGGTGCTGCGCGACTGGATGGGGCTCGCGCAGGAGACCTCGGCCGCCGCCTACGGGCGGGCGATCGTTAATCCCGGGGGGGTCGAGGTGGCGTAGATTTCGTCGCAACGCCTTCACCCACATGCGGCGCCCGCGCCGCGAGGACAAGATTCGCACGGCCAGTGCGCACCGCTTGCGTCTTGAGCGCAGGCACCCCTTGTAAAGAACCTCGATGCCCCGCCCGCACGCCGACGAGCTCGAATTCTTCCTTAAGCGCCTGGATCCCTCGACACTGGTGAGCGTCTTGGTGGAACTGGCCAACGAGCACGAGGTCGTGCAGGCGCGCCTGAATCGACTGCAACTGGCCGACCAGCCCGACAAGCTCGCCGCCAGCTTTCGCAGAACGCTCACCGCCTGGCGCCGCTCCACCCGATGCGTCCCCTATGGCGAGGCCGGCGAATTCGGACGCACCCTCGAAGCCTGGTTGGCGCAGGTCGGGCGCGAACTTCTGCCCCCGGCTCCCACCGCCGCACTCGTGCTGTTCGAAGCGTTCATCGAGGCCGACGCCACCTTCTTCGAGCGTGCAGACGATTCAGGCGGCAGCATCGGCGACGCGGTGCGCGCCGCCTGCCGGTACTGGCTGAACGCCGCCGCCCGCTGCCCGCGCCCGGCGAACGGATGGACCGACCGGCTGGTGCGCCTCTTCAGCGCCGACAAGTACGGCGGGCGCGATGAACTGCTGCGGCGCGCGGACCTTTTGCTGGACGGCACAGCCCTGCGCGCGCTGGTGACTGTGTTCGAAGCGCGCCTGGCACGTACCCTGACCGCCCCCCGAGCCAACCATCAACTCCCGCATGAGGTGTTCCACGAGTCGGCCGCCCTGTCACTGCTCGCCGGATGCCTGTGACCTGCCCGGCGATTTTCGGACCGATTGAAACGTGAAAGAATGGCTCCGAAGATAGCGAGGAGCCGATGAGAAAGTCCAGATTCACCGAAGCCCAGATGGTGAAGATCCTGCGTGAGACGGACAAGGT
>JAIENF010000044.1 GCA_019751575.1 Burkholderiales bacterium | reverse complement strand
CTCTCGCGCCAGGTGGACGACCGTGCAGAGCGCCTCGGGATCATCGAGTCGATCGTCAGCCTCGATTTCGCGCGCCGCACCTTCGTGCCGAGCGGAATGCCGGTTGCGAGCGGCCAGTTCTCGTCCAATTTCGGCTGGCGCATCGATCCTTTCACCGGGCGCAACACGTTCCATGACGGCGTCGATTTCTTCGCGGAGCCGGGTACGCCCATCGTCGCGGCCGCCAGCGGCGTGGTCACCGTCGCCGAGTTCCATTCGCAGTTCGGCAAGATGATCGAGATCGACCATGGCAACGACCTGCTGACGCGCTATGCCCATGCGTCGGCGCTGCACGTGAAGGTGGGCGATGTCGTCCGGCGGGGGCACCGTATCGCCGACGTCGGCTCCACCGGCCGTTCGACCGGCCCGCACCTGCACTTCGAGGTCCGGCACCGCGGCCTGGCACAGAACCCCAACCGCTTCCTGAAGACGTCCGGCTGACCGTCCTTCCGCCGGCATCGATCGGCGCGGGATGGCGGGGCGACCGCGATCCAGGGGTTGAAATCCTGCCCCGGAACGCAATCTGGACGATTGCGGCGATTGGTGCGCCGCGATCGGGGTCGACCCGGTTAAACTAGGCGGTTTTCCGGCCAACCGGGCCGCCTCCGGCTAACCCTCTGCGCAGCGACCGATGTTCTCAGACCTCCTCAAGAAGATTTTCGGCAGCCGCAACCAGCGGCTGGTCAAGGGATACGGCCAGACCGTCGCGCGCATCAATGCGCTGGAAGCGTCGTTGAAGCCGTTGTCCGACGCGGAACTTGCCGCGAAGACAGCGGCGTTCAGGGCGCGCGTGGCCAACGGCGAACCCCTGGATGCGCTGCTTCCCGAAGCGTTCGCCGTGGTGCGCGAGGCATCGAGCCGGGTCCTCGGCATGCGCCATTTCGACGTGCAGATGATCGGCGGCATGGTCCTGCACAGCGGCAAGATCGCCGAGATGCGCACCGGTGAAGGCAAGACGCTGATGGCGACGCTGCCCGCCTACCTCAATGCACTGGCCGGCAAGGGCGTGCACGTGGTGACGGTCAACGATTACCTCGCCCAGCGCGATGCCGACTGGATGGGCAAGGTGTACCGCTTCCTCGGCCTCGAAGTGGGCGTGATCCTGACGCAGCAGGAAACCGGCGACAAGAAGGCCGCGTACGGTGCCGACATCACCTACGGCACCAACAACGAATTCGGCTTCGACTACCTGCGCGACAACATGGAGTACCAGCTGTCGGAGAAGCGCCAGCGGCCGCTGCATTACGCGATCGTCGACGAGGTCGACTCGATCCTGATCGACGAGGCACGCACGCCGCTGATCATCTCCGGCCAGGCCGACGACACGACCGACCTGTACAACAAGGTCAACGTGATCGTCCCGAGGCTCGTGCGCCAGAAGACGGAAGAGGGCGAGGGCGACTACTGGGTCGACGAGAAGCAGCACCAGATCATCCTGTCCGAGGCCGGCCACGAGCACGCCGAGGAACTGATGGCCGGTGCCGGCCTGCTCGAGCCGGGCTCGAGCCTCTATGCCGCGGCCAACATCCAGCTGATGCACCACCTGAATGCCGGCCTGCGCGCGCACTCGCTGTTCCACCGCGACCAGCAGTACGTGGTGCAGAACGACGAGGTGATCATCGTCGACGAGTTCACCGGCCGCCTGATGGCCGGGCGGCGCTGGTCCGATGGCCTGCACCAGGCGGTCGAGGCAAAGGAAGGCGTGTCGATCCAGAAGGAGAACCAGACGCTTGCGTCGATCACCTTCCAGAACTATTTCCGGATGTATTCCAAGCTGTCCGGCATGACCGGCACGGCGGACACCGAGGCCTACGAGTTCAAGGACATCTACGGCCTCGAGACGGTGATCGTCCCGACCCACCGTCCGATGATCCGCAAGGACAACATGGACCAGGTCTTCCGGACGTCGAAGGAGCGCTACGACGCCGTGACGGCCGACATCCGCGATTGCTACGAGCGCGGGCAGCCGGTCCTGGTTGGCACCACGTCGATCGAGACCTCCGAGCTGGTGTCCACGCTGCTGGAGAAGCAGAAGCTGCCGCACCAGGTGCTGAACGCGAAGCAGCATGCGCGCGAGGCCGACGTGGTCGCCCAGGCTGGCCGGCCGAAGATGATCACCATCGCCACCAACATGGCGGGCCGCGGCACCGACATCGTGCTCGGCGGCAACGTCGAGCGCGAGATCGACAAGGTGCGCGCGGACGAGGGCCTGGACGAGGCTGCCAGGGAAGCGCGCATCGCCGTGCTGCGGACCGAATGGCAGGCGATGCACAACCAGGTGATCGCCGCGGGCGGCCTGCACATCATCGGCACCGAGCGCCACGAATCGCGGCGCGTCGACAACCAGCTTCGTGGCCGGTCGGGCCGCCAGGGCGACCCGGGTTCGAGCCGCTTCTACCTGTCGCTCGAGGATC
>JAIENF010000355.1 GCA_019751575.1 Burkholderiales bacterium | reverse complement strand
CGATCGCCGGCGCGGCCCTCGGTGGCAGCCAGGGCGCGGCGACTGGTGCCGGTGTCGGGCTGCTGTTCGGCGGGGTGGCCGGCGCGGGTGCAGCCAGCGCATCCGGGCAGTCGACGCAGCACCGCTATGACAACGCCTTCGTGCAGTGCATGTATGCGAAGGGGCACAAGGTGCCTTCCACCGGCCTGGCGCGCAGTCACTTCCAGGCGCCGCCGATCGCGCGTCCGCCGGCGCCGCCCATGGGGGGATTCAAGCCGCCCGCGGGCGCCGGCTTCGGACCGCCGCCGCCACCGGTCAAGCCGGGTTTCTACGGCCCGCCGGCCGGCTACGATCCGCGCTTTCCGCCCCCGCCGCCGCCCTGGATGAAATGAGCGGCCCGCACGGCCGCGCTCAGCCCGCCTGGCCAGGCGTGATGCGCATCCACGCCCGGCCCCGGGTGCGTTCCACCACCAGCCGGTTGCGCGCGAGGTCGAGGCGGTAGGTCAGGTAGGCACGGTCGCGCACGTTCGACAACCGCTCGGGACGGAACACGGCTGCATTGATGCCGTGGCAGCGCGCCGACGCCACCAGCAACCCATTGGCGCCCTGGTCGTGCAGGTAGTCGCCGACACGATGGGTGAACGCATAGCTGTCGCGATCGACCAGCGCGGCATGACGCCGCTCCTGGCCGCGCAGGTCGACCAGCAGCGCATCGCAGCGCACGTTGAACACCCTTCGCTCGGTGACGATGGTGCGCGCCTCGCCCGCGAAGCTGTCCAGCACGAACCGCTGCCAGTGCCAGGCGGTTTCGTGCACCGTGGTCTCGAGCTCCAGCGCGCCGTACCAGACGCCGAAGCGCCGGCCGTCCGAGAAGCGGGTCTGCTGCCAGTGGCTGGACTCGAAGCTGTAGCTGATCACCCGGCCGTAGTCGAACGGGCGGCTGATCGCTGCCCCGGTCGTCGACAATCGGCCGGCACCCTCCGCGGCGATGGCGACCGCATGGTCGGCAGGATCGTCGGTCAGGTCGTCGAACAGGTCCTGCGAGTCGCGGATGCCCGGGATGTTGCGCAGCAGGTCGCCATGGAAATCGGCGTTGGCGGAAAACAGTTCCGCCGGCAGCGGCGCCACCTAGCAGCCGCGCTGGTGGTCGAGGTAGCGGCGCACGGCAAGCAGGCCCTCGAATCCATGCTTGATCATCAGGTCGACCGGGCGCCCGCCCAGCCGGCTGTTGGGCTGGCTCACCCAGCGGTAGGCAAGGTCGCGGTCGTGCGGGAACAGGATGCGCAGAGACTTGTGGATGCCGAGCAGGTGGCCGGCGCGATCGATCAGGTCCCGGCTGTCGGCGAGCGGCTCGCCGGCGCGATAGCGGGCCAGCGTGCTGCGGCTGCCGGTGGACAGGCCGAGCAGCGCCGCCTGCTCAGTCGCCGGCAGCGCCCAGTGGTCGAGCAGCCGGGTGACCAGCCGCGACAGGCTGGCGCGCGCCTCGCGTGCGTGCAGGCCTGCGGCAGCATCGAAACCGGGCAGGCTGCCATCGGCCGGCTCGGCAGGCCGTGCCCCTGCCGGGGTGCTGGACACTGCCGTCGCGCGTGCGGGCATGGTCGGGTACCGTGGTTGATCTGGTACGTACTGTGTCCCATATGGTACGCGTCGTCAACACCGCCCAGGGCGTCGACCCGCCTGCCTGCGCGCCCCGCGCCGGCAGGCTGCCTAGGCCGGCATGCGGCCGCCCTTGCGCAACGCGTCCATCAGCGGCGCCATCGACGGCCACTGCTCGCACTGCCCGACCGCCTGCTCGACGTCGGCGACGCCGGCATCGGTCAGCACCAGCCCGGCCAGCTCGCGGAACTTCTCGCGCACCGGCGCCTCGTCGAGCGCCTGTCCTGCACGCCGGTCGTCCAGCACCGACTGCACCTCGCGCCGCCCGTCCTTCAGCACCAGCGTCACCCGTGCCGGCTTGAGGGCCGGCAGGCGCGCCGTCATCGCCTTGTCTTCGACCACGCTGACCCGCTGGCGCAGGGCGGAGATCACCGGGTCGCGCACCGCCGCGTCGGTGAACGACGCATAGCCCAGGTGCCCGTTGACCACCAGCGCCGCCGCCGCATGCGGCAGCGAATAGCGCGCGCCGAAATGGCCTGGCGGCTCCTTCACGCCGAGGCCGGCCGCGAAGTCGTAGGTCTCGACCTCGATGCGTTCGATGTCCTGCGGCGCGGGACGCAGCACCGCCAGGGCATCGCCCAGCGCATCGAGCGCCGGGTAGATCGGGTTGCAGCAGGCCCGCAGGCGGAACAGCACCTGTTCGATCTCCCAGCGCGAGCCGAGCCCGTCGAACACCGGGGCGTCGTCGAAGCCGACCGACAGCAGGTCGACCATGGTCTGCTCGATCGCATCGCGCTGCGCGGTGAAGCCGGCGAGCGCGAGCTCGGGGGCCGTCACCGCCGCCATCGCGGACATGCCACCCGAAGCGTTGATGG
>JAIENF010000524.1 GCA_019751575.1 Burkholderiales bacterium | reverse complement strand
TCAATCCCGGGGTTGCCCCGCCGGGGTGTCCGGTAGGTAGAATCAGGCCATGCTCAACGACCGCGCTCAACTGCTGCTTAAGACGCTTATCGAGCGATACATCGCCGATGGCGATCCGGTCGGCTCGCGCACGCTGTCGAAGTATTCCGGCCTGGAACTGTCGCCGGCGAGCATCCGGAACGTGATGGCCGACCTCGAAGAGATGGGCTTCATCGCCAGCCCGCACACCTCCGCAGGCCGGATCCCCACGCCGCGCGGCTACCGTTTCTTCGTCGACACGCTGTTGCGGGTGAAGCCGCTCGAGCAGGTCGAGATCACGCAGCTGGAAGGCCAGCTCGAACTCGACAGTCGGCAGCGGCTGGTCACCTCGGCATCGCACATGCTCTCCGAGCTCACCGCCTTCGCCGGGGTCGTGATGACGCCGCGCCGGCGCGACCAGGCGTTCAGGCACCTCGAGTTCCTCCGCCTGTCCGACAAGCGGGTGCTGCTGATCATGGTCGCGCCCGACGGCGAGGTGCACAACCGGATCCTGTCCACCGCGCGCGACTACACGGCCACCGAACTGGTCGAAGCGTCCAACTTCGTCAACCAGCACTATGCCGGCATGCAGTTCGACCAGATCAAGCTGCGCGTGCAGGACGAGCTCGTCGCGCTGAAGCAGGATGTATCCGCGCTGATGAACGCCGCGATCGAAGTCGGCAGCGCCGCGATGACCAGCCCCGAAGACCTCGTGGTCTCGGGCGAGCGCAACCTGCTCGGCATCCCCGACCTGTCGACCGACATGGGACGCTTGCGCGACCTGTTCAACGTGTTCGAACGCAAGACCGCCCTGCTGCACCTGCTCGACACCAGCCTGCATGCGCACGGCGTGCAGATCTTCATCGGCGGCGAATCGGGCATCCTGCCGCTCGACGAATGCAGCATCGTGACCGCGCCCTATGAAGTCGATGGCCAGGTCGTCGGCACGCTGGGCGTGATCGGCCCCACCCGCATGGCGTACGAACGGGTGATCCCGATCGTCGACATCACCGCGAAGCTGATCGGCAGTGCGCTCAGCCACCGCTGACCGCTCGCGCGCCGGCCTGCGCCCGCCGGCTGCGGCCGGGCACGCCTGCCCTTTCCCTCCGCGCGCTCCGCGAATGCAACCCATGCCGCCCATGCCGACATCGCCACTGCTGTTCCCGGGTTCGAATTGAGTACCGTCCCCTATCGCCACGGCACGCAGCCGCGTGTCGGCGTGCTGCTGGTCAACCTCGGCACGCCCGCGGCACCGACCGCGGCCGCGTTCCGGCCCTACGTGAAGCAGTTCCTGTCCGATCCTCGCGTCATCGAGATACCGAAGCTCATCTGGTGGCCGATCCTCAACCTGATCATCCTGAACACGCGCCCGAAGAAGTCGGCCGCCAAGTACGCGATGATCTGGACGCCGGAAGGATCGCCGCTCAGGGTCTACACCGAGCGCCAGGCCAGGCTGCTGGCCGGCTACCTCGGCGAGCAGGTCAAGACTCCGCTCAGCGTCGACTACGCGATGCGCTACGGCAAGCCGTCGATCGAGGAGCGCATCCACGCGATGATGGCCGAGGGCTGCGACCGCATCCTTGTGGTCCCGCTGTACCCGCAGTACTCGGCCAGTGCCACCGCCACCGTGTTCGACGCGACCTTCGACGTGCTGAAGAAGATGCGCAACCCGCCGGCGCTGCGCACGATCAAGCACTTCCATGACGATCCGGCCTACATCCAGGCGCTGAAGGCGAACGTGCAGCGCTACTGGTCGGAGCACGGCCGCCCCGACCTGCTGGTGATCAGCTTCCACGGCATCCCGCGTTTCGCGCTCGACCGGGGCGATCCTTATCACTGCGAATGCCACAAGACCGGCCGGCTCCTGGCCGAGGCCCTGGGCCTGCCGCCCGAGAAGTACCGGGTCACGTTCCAGTCGCGCTTCGGGCAGGCCGAATGGCTGAAGCCCTACACGTCGGAAACCCTCGAGGAACTCGGCCGGGCAGGCACGCGGCGCATCGACGTGGTCTGTCCCGGCTTCGTCGCCGACTGCCTCGAGACGCTCGAAGAGATCGGGATCGAGGGCAAGAGTACATTCCTGTACGCAGGCGGGAAGGAGTACCACAGCATTCCCTGCCTGAACGATCGTTCCGACTGGATCCACGCGCTGACCGGCATCGTCGCCACGCACCTGGCCGGCTGGGTGGACGCGGGATTCGACCCGAAGGCGGCGGCCACCGCAAACGAAGGCAGCCGCGCGCGCGCACTGGCGCTGGGCGCCCGGGACTGACCCACGCCGCGACCGGGGATCAGGGCGATTCGCGGGTGCGGCTGCGCACGGTCGCACCGGTGGTCGAGCCCTCCAGGCCATCGGGCGCGAGCACCAGGGTCCGCGACGTGCCGAAGCTGGAGTTCGCCGCGGACACGAAAGCCTCGGGAAGGTCGA
>JAIENF010000115.1 GCA_019751575.1 Burkholderiales bacterium | reverse complement strand
TGCATAAGCATCCTGTCGGACGTGGAGGTGGCCGAGGAAATGGCGACTTCCGCAACGAAACAGATCAGCGGCGTACTCCGGATCAGCGCGCCAGTGGTGTTCGGCGGCCGCTACCTCGGGCCGCTGATCGCCCGTTTCTGTGAAGCGCATCCCGAGCTGGTCGTCGATGCCACGCTGATCGACCGGCAGGTCGATCTGGTCGAGGAGCGCTTCGATCTGGCAATCCGGGTCAGTTACCAGATGAGGACCACGCTGATCGCACGGCCGCTCGCATCGGCCCGAATGGCGCTGGTCGCCTCTCCCGCGTACCTCGACCGTCATGGCCGGCCGCGCACGCCGGCCGACCTGCAGCATCACCGGTGCCTGAGCTATGTCCACAACCGGGGGGGCGTCGAGTGGGAGCTGTTCGGTCCCGATGGCCCGCACTTCGTGCCGGTGCATGGCCCGCTTCGCGCGAACAACGGCAACCTCATGGCTTCGGCCAGCATCGCCGGGATGGGCATCGCGATGAATCCGCTGTTCGTCACGGGCGAAGCGGTCGAGCGCGGAGAACTCGAAGTGGTGCTGCCGGACTACCCCCCGGCACCGGTCAGCGTGCACGCCGTGTATCAGAGCCGGCTGCACCTTTCCACCAAGGTGCGCACCTTCATCGACTTCCTCGCCGCAAGCATCCCGACCGGCGGCGATGCTGCAGCGTCCGGATCGGACCGGGTCTTCGACCCCGCATGACGACCTGCTCCGGCCCCGGCACGAAGCGCGAGGGGGCGGTGGGCGTTGCAGGTCTCCGCAGTCGCATCGCCGACGTTGGCCCAAGCTACAATCGCGCCACGCCGGACACTGGTTCGCGGCGCTCCCGCCGCAGGTCCGGCATGCAATGGAAGCCTTTCGCAAGATGATCCTCTTCCAGGATGTCATCACCCGACTGAACGAATACTGGGCCAGGCAGGGATGCCCGCTGCTGCAACCGCTGGACATGGAAGTCGGCGCCGGCACCTCGCACACCCACACCTTCCTGCGCGCCCTGGGCCCCGAGCCGTGGCGCGCCGCCTATGTGCAGCCTTCGCGCCGGCCGAAGGACGGCCGTTATGGCGAGAACCCGAACCGGATGCAGCACTACTACCAGTACCAGGTGGTGCTGAAGCCGGCGCCGGAAGACATCCTCGAGCTGTACCTCGGCTCGCTCGCGGCCATCGGCCTGGACCTGAAGTCGAACGACGTGCGCTTCGTCGAGGACGACTGGGAGAACCCGACCCTCGGCGCCTGGGGCCTGGGCTGGGAGGTCTGGCTCAACGGGATGGAGGTGACCCAGTTCACCTACTTCCAGCAGGTCGGCGGCCTCGACTGCAAGCCGGTGACCGGCGAGATCACCTACGGCATCGAACGGCTGTCGATGTACCTGCAGGGCGTCGAGAACGTGTTCGACCTGACCTGGACCACCTGGATGGAGAACGGCGTCGAGCGCAAGCTCACCTATGGCGACGTCTACCACCAGAATGAAGTCGAGCAGTCCACGTTCAACTTCGAGCGCTCGAACGTCGAACTGCTGCTGCACCTCTTCGGCCAGCATGAATCGGAGGCGAAGAAGCTGATCGAGGGCGGCCTGGCACTGCCCGGCTACGACCAGGTCCTGAAGTGCGCCCACACCTTCAACCTGCTCGACGCGCGCGGCGCGATCTCGGTCACCGAGCGGGCGGCCTACATCGGACGCATCCGCAACCTGGCACGCGCGGTCGCCCAGGCCTACTACGAGAGCCGCGAACGCCTGGGCTTCCCGATGCTCGCCGGAGCGGCCCGATGAGCGCCACGCTGCTGGTCGAACTGTTCACCGAAGAACTCCCGCCGAAGGCTCTGCGCCGGCTGGGCGAGGCCTTCGCCACCGGCCTCGCCACGGCGCTGTCGGCCGGCGGCCTGCTCGAGCCTGCCGCGGTCAGCACCGGCTACGCCTCGCCGCGCCGGCTCGCGGTGTCGATCACGCACGTACTTGCGCGCGCGCCCGACAAGGCCTTCCGGCAGAAGCTGCTCCCGGTCGGCGTCGCCTTCGATGCGGCTGGCGCCCCGACGGCGGCACTGCTGAAGAAGCTGGCCGCGATCGGGCTGGCGGCCGATGCCTGGCCCGCCCTCGAACGTGCGCCCGACGGCAAGGCCGAAGCCCTGTTCCACAACGGCACCCAGGCCGGTGCACTGCTCGCCGACGGCCTGCAGAAGGCCCTGGACGACACGCTGGCGAAGCTGCCGATCCCCAAGCTGATGCGCTACCAGCGCCCGGATGGCACCGACGTACAGTTCGTGCGCCCCGCGCACCGCCTGCTCGCGCTGCATGGCGGCACCGTGGTGCCGGTGCAGGCGCTGGGATTGCAGGCCGGCTTCCACACGGTCGGCCATCGCCAGATGAGCTCGGGCACGATCTCGATCGCCACCGCCTTCGAGTATCCGCACC
>JAIENF010000308.1 GCA_019751575.1 Burkholderiales bacterium | reverse complement strand
GGCGCCGTGCCGGGCTGCTCACGCTGCGCCGGCTCGCGCTGCCGGTGCTGGCCGCCGCGCTGGTGCTCGCGATCTGGGAAACGGGAACCCGCTGGGCCCAGGTGCCCGAGGTGCTGCTGCCGCCGCCCTCGGCCGTGCTCGACCGGCTGGTGAACGCGTTCCCGCTGCTGATGATGCACGCGTGGCCGACGATCTGGCAGAGCCTCGCCGGTTTCGCCATCGCCACCGTGCTGGGCATCACCCTGGCCACGCTGCTGTCGGCGTCGACCATCATCCGCGAGACCCTTTACCCGAACGTGGTGTTCTTCCAGCTGATCCCGAAGATCGCCCTGGCACCGCTGTTCGTGGTGTGGTTCGGGCTGGGGCCGGAGGCGCGGCTGTCGTTCTCGGTGTTCGTGAGTTTCTTCCCGGTGGTGATCGCCACCCTCGCCGGGCTCGACAACGTCGAGCGCGACCTGCTGCGGCTGTGCCGCGCGCTCACGGCCTCCAACTGGCAGACGTTCGTGTCGGTGCGCCTGCCGCATGCGATGCCGTACATCTTCAGCGGCATGAAGATCGCGTCCACGTTCGCGATCATCGGCGTCATCGTCGGTGAGTTCATCACCTCCAGGGCAGGGCTTGGCTACCTGATCCTGTTCGCGTCCGCCCAGGCCGAGACCGCGCTGATCCTCGCGGCGATCAGCGTGCTGTGCGTGTTCGGGCTGGTGTTCTACGGCGTGGTTGCGCTGTGCGAGCGCTGGACGATCGAACGCTTCGGCGACCGCCCCCGTTGAAGGAGACCGCGATGGATGTCCCAGCCAACCCGGTGCCGGCCGCCGGGGACGATCCCGCCGCCGCGTGGCGCCATCCGCAGTCGATCCTGCCCGACCGGGATGCCGCCTACCTGTCCCTGCGCCATGCGCGCAAGGTCTACCAGACCCGTACCGGCGATGTCGAGGCAGTGGGGTTGGCCAACCTGGACATCGCCGCCGGCGAGTTCGTGTCCATCCTCGGGCCCAGCGGCTGCGGCAAGAGCACGCTGCTGTCGATGGTCGGCGGGCTCGAGAGCGCGACCGAGGGCGAGATCTGGATCGAGGGTACGCGCGTGACCGGGCCCCGGCGCGACTTCGGCTACATCTTCCAGGATCCGACGCTGCTGCCCTGGAAGAGCGTGCTCGACAACGTGCTGTTCCCGATCCGCACCCAGAAGCGGCCGGTTGCAGACTATGAAGCTGAAGCGCACCGCCTCCTCGAGCGCGTGGGGCTGGGCGATTTCAAGGCCAAGCGGCCGCGCGAACTGTCGGGCGGCATGCGCCAGCGGGTGGCCCTGTGCCGGGGGCTGATCAACGATCCCCACCTGATGCTGATGGACGAACCGTTCAGTGCGCTCGATGCGATCTCGCGCGACGACATGAACATCGCGCTGGTCCGGCTCTGGGACACCTACCAGAAGACGGCGCTGTTCGTGACCCACTCGATTCGCGAGGCCGTGTTCCTCGCCGACCGCGTGCTGGTGATGACCGCGCGGCCGTCGCGCATCGTCGCCGACCTGCGGCTGCCGTTCGGACGCCCGCGCGACGTGACCATGCAGGACACGCCCGAGTTCAACCGGATCTGCGCATGGCTGCGCGACCAGATCCAGGCCGGCTACGGACGGGCGGCGCCGCCACCCGGGGAATGAGTGACGCGCACGCCGCTGCGGCTGCAGCCGCAGCCGCAGCCGGAGATGCAGCGCGTTTCGTGCACCCGACGACCGAGTGCTGGCAGCGCCTGGTCCAGCGCGATGCGCTCCAGTGCGCGCTGCAGCCGCCCTATCGATGGCGCTATCCGGCACGGCTGTCCGCCGACTGCTGGCTGGAATTGCCGATCCGGGCACTCGCGTCCGATCCCGGCCGCGCAGTGGCCTCGCTGATCCCCAACCAGGCGGCCTTTGCCGTCGTGCGCGCACTCGCCGAGGCGATGACCCGCCTTGCACGGCCGCTCGCCGCGCAGGTCGTGGTGGGTCCGCCGACGCTCGGCATGGCGCTGTCGCCGCTGGTGGCCGAGGCGCTGGGCTTCGAGCGCTACGTTCCGCTGGGGTATTCGCGGAAGTTCTGGTACCAGGACGCGCTCGCGCAGGACGTCAGTTCACTCACTACCCCGGGCGAAGGCAAGAAGGTCTACCTCGACCCGAACCAGGTGCCGCTGGTGGCCGGACGGCGTGTCGTGGTGGTCGACGACACGGTCTCCAATGGCACCACCGTGTCCGCAGTGGCCCGCCTGCTCGCGTCGGCAGGCGCGGACCTGTGCGGCGTGGTGGTCGCGATGCGGCAGGGCACCGGGTGGCAGTCAGTGGCGGCGTCGCTGGACGTGCCGGTACTGGGCGTGTTCGACACCCCGAGGCTGCGCTGGGGCGGGGACGGCTGGTACCCAGAGTTGTGAGGGGGTCAGGTCTTGCCTTTTGCCTGGCAGGC
>JAIENF010000398.1 GCA_019751575.1 Burkholderiales bacterium | reverse complement strand
TCAGCTTCGGCGATTACTTCAAGCGCGATGCGATCCACCATGCGTGGACGCTGCTGACCGGCGTCTACGGGTTGCCGAAGGACAAGCTGTGGGTCACGGTGTACCACACCGATGACGAGGCGTTCGCGATCTGGCAGGACGAGATCGGCGTGCCGGCCGAGCGCATCGTGCGCATCGGCGACAACAAGGGTGCGCCCTACGCATCGGACAACTTCTGGCAGATGGCCGATACCGGCCCCTGTGGTCCGTGCAGCGAGATCTTCTTCGACCACGGGCCCGAGGTGGAAGGCGGGCCGCCCGGTTCGCCCGAGGCCGATGGCGACCGCTACATCGAGATCTGGAACCTGGTGTTCATGCAGTTCAACCGCGACGAGGCGGGCAACATGAACCCGCTGCCCAAGCCGTCGGTGGATACCGGCATGGGCCTCGAGCGCATCGCGGCGGTGCTGCAGCATGTGCACAGCAACTACGAGATCGACCTGTTCCAGGCGCTGATCGCCGCCGCCGCGCGCGAGACCGGCACGAAGGACCTCGCGGACAACTCGCTGAAGGTCATCGCCGACCATATCCGCGCCTGTTCGTTCCTGATCGTCGATGGCGTGATCCCGGGCAGCGAGGGACGCGGCTACGTGCTGCGCCGGATCATCCGGCGTGCGCTGCGCCACGGCTACAAGCTCGGACAGCAGAAGCCGTTCTTCCACCGGCTGGTGGGCACCCTGGTCGAGCAGATGGGCGAGGCGTATCCGGAACTGGTGCAGGAGGCCGGCCGTGTCGAGCAGGTGCTGAAGGCGGAGGAAGAGCGCTTCGGCGAGACGCTCGAGAACGGCATGCGTATCCTCGAAGGCGCACTGACGCGCGAGGACAACGTGCTCGACGGCGAGATGGTGTTCACGCTGTACGACACCTTCGGTTTCCCGGTCGACCTGACCGCCGACATCGCGCGCGAGCGTGGCAAGACGGTCGACATCGCCGGCTTCGAGCAGGCGATGAGCCGGCAGCGCGAGCAGGCGCGGGCGGCGGGCAAGTTCAAGTCGGCCGCTGCGGTCGAGTATTCCGGCGACAAGACCCGCTTCAGCGGGTACGACTCGCTCGAGGCCGACGGCAGGGTGGTGGCGCTCTATGTCGGCGGCGCCGCGGTCGACCGTGTGAACGCGGGAGACACTGCGATCATCGTGCTCGACGAGACGCCGTTCTATGCCGAATCCGGCGGCCAGGTCGGCGACGTGGGTGAACTCGTGGGCGCATCGGGCACGTTCACCGTCGAGGACACGACGAAGATCCAGCCGGACGTGTTCGGCCACCATGGAAAGGTCGCCACCGGGTCGATCGCGGTCGGCGAGACGCTGGGCGCTCGGGTCAACGTGACCGCGCGAGCGCGCGCGGCGGGCAACCATTCGGCGACCCACCTGATGCACGCCGCGCTGCGCAAGGTGCTCGGCACGCATGTGCAGCAGAAGGGTTCGCTGGTCGATGCCGACCGCACCCGCTTCGACTTCTCGCACGACAAGCCGATGAGCGCCGACGAGATCGCCGCGGTCGAGGCAATGGTCAACGCCGAGGTCCGCCGCAACACGCAGGTCGGCGCGCGCGTGATGAAGTACGACGATGCGATCAAGGCCGGCGCGATGGCGCTGTTCGGAGAGAAATACGGCGACGAGGTGCGCGTGCTGTCGATGGGTGGCGACAAGTCGGCCGCGTTCTCGACGGAACTGTGCGGCGGCACCCATGTGACGCGCACCGGCGACATCGGCTTCTTCAAGGTGCTGATGGAAGGCGGCGTCGCCGCCGGCATCCGCCGCGTCGAGGCGGTCACCGGCGAGGGCGCGCTCGCCCATGTGCAGCGCATCGACCGCTCGCTGTCCGATGTCGCTTCCGTGCTGCGGACCAGCCCTGCGGAACTGCAGTCACGCGTCGGGCAGGTGCTCGAGCAGGTGCGAACGCTCGAGAAGGAGCTCGGCCGGCTGAAGTCGAAGATGGCTTCGTCGCAGGGCGACGACCTGTTCAGCCGCGCGGTCGACGTCAAGGGCATCAAGGTGCTGGCGGCGTCGCTCGACACCGGCGATGCGAAGGCACTGCGCGAGACGATGGACAAGCTGAAGGACAAGCTGAAGTCGGCTGCCATCGTGCTCGGCGGCTCGGTCGACGGCAAGGTCACGCTGATCGCCGGCGTGACGCCGGACCTGGTCGGCAAGGTCAAGGCCGGCGAACTGGTCAACTTCGTCGCGCAGCAGGTCGGCGGCAAGGGCGGCGGGCGTGCCGACATGGCGCAGGCCGGCGGCACCGAGCCGGCGAAGCTGCCGCAGGCGCTGGCAGGCGTCGAAGCCTGGGTTTCGGAACGGCTGTAGTCGTGTTGCCGGTGCGCGCGTTGCCTGCACTGGCGGTGGCCGCCGCCTTGCTGGCGGTGCCGGCCGCACCGGTGTCCGCGCAGC
>JAIENF010000442.1 GCA_019751575.1 Burkholderiales bacterium | reverse complement strand
CGCATCCGTTCGCGGTCGAGCGCGAGGTCGCCCACCTGCAGCAGGGTCGGGCGATCCGGCTGGAGACCGTGCGCGCGGCGCCCGAGCGCTTCGAGCCGGGCGAGCAGTTCCTCGAACTCGAATGGCTTGCCCAGGTAGTCGTCGGCGCCGGCGCGAAGGCCGGCCACGCGTTCATCGAGCGCGCCCAGCGCGGTGAGCATCAGGATCGGGAACGGCACGCCGCGCGCGCGCAGCGTGCGGCAGACCTCGATGCCGTTCATGCCGGGCAGCATCAGGTCGAGCACGACGACGGTGGGCGGATTCCCCGAAGACACGTCGCGGGCGGCCTCGGTGACGAGCGCGAGCCCGTCGGGCCCGCTCGCGGCGCGCTGCACGTGGTGTCCTTCGGCGCGCAGGCCCCGCTGGAGGAAGTCCGCGATGCGTGCGTCGTCCTCGACGAGCAGGATGTTCAAGCCGCCTGGCCCCCGCCCTGGATCAGCGGCAGCCGCAGCACGGCACGGGTGCCCGGGCGCGGGTCATTGCTGGCCGGGCTCTGCAGCTCAACGCTGCCTTCATGCGCCGCCGCCAGCGTGCGCGCGATCGGCAGGCCGAGCCCGCTTCCGGCGGCGCGGTGCAGTCGCGCGGCCGAACCCCTGAAGTGGCGGTCGAACACCTGGGGAAGCTCGTCCTTCGGAATGCCGATGCCCTGGTCCGTCACCGCCACCTCCACCATTCCCGGCTGGTCTGCGGACAACGCCCAGTCGACGTACACCCGCCCGCCACGATGGGAATAGCGCACCGCGTTGTCGAGCAACAGGAGAAACAGCTGGGCCAGCCGCTGCGCGTCTCCCTTCACGACAAGGATACCGCGCTCGATCGGCGCGCACTTGATCGTGATGTAGTTCCCGCCCGCCAGCGCCGAAGCCTGGTACAGCGCCTCGCGCAGCGGATCTGCGAGGTCGACCGGTTCGCGCGCCAGGCTCAGGCTCTCCATGTCGCTGCGTGCCATCGCGAGCAGGTCGTCGATGACCGACCCGAGCTGGCGCGAAGTATCGACGATGCGCTGCAGGGCCTCGCGGTACTCCGCCGCCGGCCGATCGGGGCCGCGCAGCGTGACCTCGGCCTCGCCGCGGATGGCCGTCGTCGGCGTGCGCAGTTCATGGCTGATGTCGGCGAGCAGCTGGCGCCGGCGGACGTCGGTCCGCTGCAATGCGACGTTCGCATCCTGCAGCGCGCCCGTGCGCTCGCGCACCTGCTCCTCGAGCTGGTGGCGCTGCCTGCTTTCACGCTGCCCGTGCTTCTCCAGGGCCTCTGCCATCGCGTTCATGCTGCGCGCCACGTCAGAGAACTCGTCATGGCCGTCGAGCGGGACGCGATGCTCGAGGTGTCCCTGGCGAAGGCGCTGGGCGCCGGCGACGAGGGCGTCGATCGGGCGGCGCAGCGCGCGCGCGAAGTAGAGGGTGGCACCCAGGGCCAACAGCGCAAGCACGAGCGCCATGCCGATCCAGAGCGTGCCGATGCGGGCGAGCGTCACGTCCGCGGCGGTGCGCTCGCGCTGCATCGCGGCGGCCTCGCGCGCGATGCTGCGCGAGATCAGTTCGCGCAGGTCCTGACCCTCGGCACGGTCGAACAGCTCGCTGAGCGCATCCCAGCCCTGCCGCACCGGCGCATCCGGCGGCAGGGTGCTCAGCTGCCCGACGGCCGAGCCGAGCGTCTCGACGCTCTGGCCCAGCACGCGCAGCGCATCGATGCGCGCAGGATGTTCCGACGCGTCGGCCGAACCGAGCCCGGCCGCCTCGGCTGCGTTCGCCAGCGCAACCAGGTCGGCCAGTGTCTTCTGCATCTTCCGCAGCAGGGCCGTGCGCTCGTCAGGATCTCCGCCGGCACCGATCTTGTGCTGCGTGACCCAGGATCGCAGGCGCTGCTTGGTGGCCAGCAGCTGCACGAAGCCCTGGTGGATGTCGCTGGCGATGCGTCCGCGCACCACCTGGCGTTCGGCCTCATGCAGCGCGAACACCGCCGCCACGCCCTGCAGGACGACGGTGGCGGCGAGAAGGATCAGGACGAGGCTGAGTCGACGTCGGAACATGGGGGGATTGTCGCGCCCCGGCGGGCTGACATGGGGCCTGTCATTTTCGCTTCATGTGGCGGTCAGCGGTTGCTCATCGCGGGTTCAAGTGCCGTTCAGCGCCGCGGGCTTCAAATGCGGACATCCAACCACGAACCCTGGAGCAAGAAACGATGAAGACCGCATCCCTGACCACCGCCACCCTCGCCCTGGCCGGCCTTTGCAGTGCTGCTTCGGCAACCGTGGTGAACCGGGGCATCACCGAAGCCGAGGTGCTCGCTGCGCAGGCGGGCTGGTGCAAGGCACTTGTCAGCATCAGCCAGACCGGCGAGAAGAGCGGCCAGCCCGCAGCCAAGGCGCTGGCCGAGAAGGTGATAGACA
>JAIENF010000741.1 GCA_019751575.1 Burkholderiales bacterium | reverse complement strand
GGCGCCGGCCCCGCTCGCCTGCACCCCCCGGCAGCTGGAGACGGCCGCCGCGATGTGCCGGGCGATGAGCGACCCGGCGCGGATGCGGCTGCTGGTGCTGCTTGCCGAGCGCGAGCGGTGCGTGTCGGAGATCGTCGCGCACGACGAATCGCGCCTGACCAGCATCTCGGCCAGGCTGCAGATGCTGCACGCAGCCAAGCTGGTCGCACGGCGGCGCGAGGCGAAGCACGTCTTCTATTCACTGGCGGACGAGCACGTGCACCTGCTGCTGCGAAACGTGCTCGGCCATGCCGCGGAGAAGCACTGACTGCCGGCGCGCCGCGCCGGCCCGGCCCCGACAACCCGAAGGAGAACGCGATGAGCACCTGCAACCAGCCCCACCACGGGCAGCATTCACATGTCCACGGCACCGCCTGCGGCCACGTGGCGATCGTCCATGAAGGCCACACCGACTACCTGCACGACGGCCACCTGCACCATGTGCACGGCGACCATGTCGACGAACACGTGCTGCCGGTGAACGCCGCCAACCCGGCCAGCTGCGCGCCGCATTCGTGCGCAGGACACGACACGGCGCATCGACACGTGCCGGGGTGCGGGCACGAGGCAGTGCCGCATGGCGACCATGTCGACTACCTGGTCGACGGCCACCTGCACCACCCGCATGCGGGCCACTGCGACCTGCACGGGGCCGTCGCCCTGGGTTGAGCTCAGCCCTGCTTCGGTGCCCTGCCGATGCGCGCCCTCGGGTGCGCCGCGTCGTAGGCCTTCGCGAGGTACTGGAAATCGAGGTGGGTGTAGATCTGGGTGGTCGAGATGCTCGCGTGCCCGAGCATCTCCTGCACCGCGCGCAGGTCGCCGCTCGACTGGAGCACGTGCGAGGCGAACGAATGGCGCAGCATGTGCGGATGCAGGTGCTGGTCGAGGCCGCGCCGGCGTGCCCACTGCTCGACCCGGGCCGACACCACGCGATCCCCGATGCGCTCGCCACGCGCGCCGACGAACAGGGCATCGCAGCCCGGCTTCGCGATCAGCGGACGCACCTTCAGCCAGGCGTCGAGCGCAAGCAGCGCCTGCCGCCCCACCGGCACTTCACGCGTGCGACTGCCCTTGCCGGTGACCCGAACCAGGGCATCGGCGGTCCTGACGTCACCGAGGTCCAGGCCGACCAGTTCAGCCCGGCGCAGGCCGGACGAGTACAGCAGCTCCAGCATCGCCAGGTCGCGGGCGTCCGCAGGCGACGCCACTTCGCCGGACAGCAGTTGCGAAGCCTCGTCGGGCGACAGCACCTTCGGCAGGCGCTTGCCGGACTTCGGCGGCTTCACGCCCAGCACCGGATTGGCCGCCGACAGGCGTTCGCGCACCAGCCACCGATAGAACGCGCGCCAGGCCGACAGCAGGCGCGCGATCGAGCGCCCGTTCAGCCCCTGTCCGTGCAGCCGGCCCGCGAAGCGGCGGATCTCCTGCGCGGTGAGGCCGCCCAGCGGTGCGTCTCCGGCCAGGCGAAGCAGGCGCGCCACGTCGTACTCGTAGGCGATGACCGAAGTGGGCGCCAGGCGGCGCTCGCTCGCAAGGTATTCGATGAACCGTGCCAGCAACGCCTTCGACGCCGCGGGCAGGTCCGACCGAGGATCCGGCATCGGACCCGGCCCGGGTAGCCGGGCGGCGGGCGGCGTCGCCGCAGGTTCAGCCGGCAAGGCTCCGTCCCAGCGCCGCGGCCACGGTGTCGCCGAGCCGCTTCAGGTACAGGGTGCCCATCTCGGGATAGAAGCGCTGCGGATCCTCGCTCGCCAGGGTGAGCAGGCCGAACGCCTGCTGCCCGCGCAGCGGGATGTAGGCGAACGAATGCAGGCCTTCGCCGGCCGCACCGAACCACGATCCGCTGTCGAACATCGCACGCGCGCTGATGTAGGGCTGGGTGAGGCTGTCGGCGAACACGCGCGCCTCCTCGCTGATCGGCGAGTACTCGACCGACGCCGCCCCCTCGGGCAAGGCCGGCGACCACAGGCGCAGCTCGACATGGGGCACCGCGAAATCCTCGCCCAGGTGGTAGCGCGTGACATGGATCGCGGCAGGCGCATCCGGTGCGGCGATCAGGGCGAGCGTCAGCCGGTGCAGCTTCTCGCTGATCGAATCGTTCTGTTCGCCGAACCGGATCAGTTCCGCCAGCTTGGTCTCGAGCAGCTTGTTCTTCTCGCGCAGGGTCAGCACCTGGCGCTCGGAGATGGGTATCGCCCGTCCGCCATGCGGATGGGGAATGAACAGGTTCGCCATCAGGTCCGGGTACATCTCGAAGAACTCGGGGTGCTCCTGCAGGTAGGCCGCGACCTGTTCCGGATTGATCCCTTCTTTCATTGCCGCCCCCATCTTCTTTCGTTCGCCTCGGAATCGACTGTCCCGGCGTCGATCGTACCTTCAAACACGGTG
>JAIENF010000474.1 GCA_019751575.1 Burkholderiales bacterium | reverse complement strand
CGGTGGGCCTGGACCTCGTGATGCTGCCGCGGCGAACCCGCGGCGAGACGGTGAACTTCCAGCTCACGCTGCGCTTCGGAGACGAGAAATCCGTGTTCGGCCGCGGCATGCAGGCGAGCTTCACCGCCGCGATGCTGATGCGCGGCAGCGAGAAGCGCGACCGCCAGCAGATCCAGGACGCGTTCAACAAGCTGCGCGCCCAGGTCTCGGTCAGCGGCGGGCCGACCTCGGTCAGCGTGACCGGGCAGACGGTGAAGTCGCAGCTGCCGGCGGTGCTGGCACTGGTCGCCGAGGTTCTGCGCCGGCCATCGTTCCCCGCGCGCGACCTCGAGGAGATGCGCGCCGAGTCCCTGGCATCGATCGATCGCCAGCGGCAGGATCCGGCCGCACTGGGATCGCTCGCGTTCAGCCGGCACTTCAACATCCATCCGCCCGGGGACATCCGCTACTCGAGCACGCTCGACGAGCAGACGGCGCAGGTCAAGGCGGTCACCCTCGACGGCGTGCGGTCGTTCCATCGTGAGTTCTACGGGGCGAGCAAGGGCGAGTTCGGCGTGGTCGGCGACTTCGACGACGCCGAGGTCGCGGCACTGATGCAGAAGCTGTTCAACGACTGGAACAGTCCGCGTCCGTACCAGCGCGTGCCCAACGTGCATGCCGAGGTCGCACCGGCGCGCATCGTGATCGAGACCCCGGACCGCGCCAATGCGTTCTTCCGCATCGGCATGAACCTGCCGCTGCGGGTCGATGATCCCGACTACCCGGCGCTGCTGCTCGGCGAGCAGATGCTCGGTGGCGGCTTCCTCAGCTCGCGCCTGGCGCAACGCGTGCGCCATGACGAAGGCCTGTCCTACTCGGTGTGGGCACAGATCGCCGCCGGCAGCCTGGATGCCAGTGGCGCGTTCGTCGCCGGGGCCATGTACGCCCCGGAGAACGCGGCCCGCCTCGAGGCAGCGGTGCGCGAGGAACTGCAGCGTGCACTGGACGGCGGCTTCACCGACAAGGAGGTCGAGAGCGCGAAGAGCGGCTACCTGCAGTCGGTGCGCGTGGCACGGTCATCGGACGCGCGCCTCGCCGCGGCACTCGCTTCCAACCAGTTCCTCGGCCGCACCTATGCCTTCCAGGAAGGGCTGGACGCGAAGGTCGCGAAGGTCACGCCGCAGCAGGTGCTCGACGCGCTGCGCCGGCGGCTCGACCTGTCTAGGCTGACCACCGTGATCGCCGGCGATTTCGCCGGCGCCGCGAAGCGGCCGGTGAGCCTGCGGACGGCACCCGGCGGCGGCAGGCCGGCGGATGCTGCCCCGGACGCCAACGCCGCAGCGAAGCAACCCGCCGCCTCGCCTTGATCGCAGCCCTGTTCGACCGGCCGGCCGTCCTGCTCGACCTCGAGACGACCGGCGCCTCGCCCGCGCGCGACCGGATCACCGAGATAGGCCTGGTCGAGATCGGACCCGGCCTGCCGGATCCGGCCCGCGGCGAGCAGCCCGTCACCTGGAGCACGCTGGTGCGCCCCGGCATCCCGATCCCGCCATTCATCGCGGGCCTCACCGGCATCGATGACGACATGGTGGCCTCGGCCCCGCCCTTTGCCGAACTGGCGGCCGACCTCGCGCGCCGGCTCGACGGCAAGGTGCTGGTCGCACACAACGTGCGTTTCGACTACGGCTTCCTGTGCGCCGAGTTCGAACGCGTGGGCATCCCGTTCGCGCTGCCGGCGCTGTGCAGCGCGAAGCTGTCGCGCCGGCTGTATCCACAGCATCCGCGGCACAACCTCGATTCGCTGATCGCGCGCCACGGCCTGCACTGCAGCGAGCGCCATCGCGCACTGGGCGATGCCCGGGTGATCGGCGATTTCCTGGTGGCGGCCGTGACCGACCTCGGCGCCGACCGGGTGCGCGAAGTGGCCGCTGCGCTGACCGCGCCGGCGGGCACGCCGCGCGAAGCCGTGGCACTCGCCGACGAGCTGGCGGATGCCCCCGGCTGCTTCGTGCTTCGCGCCGCCGATGGCAGCGCGCTCTACGTCGGGGCCGGTGCCAGCATGCGCGGCGAAGCGCTCAGGCTGATGCAGAAGTCGAGTCCGCTCGGCCGTGCGCTGCTGGGCGAGGCCGCGACCGTCGATCCACAGCCTCATCCGGGGGTGCTGGGTGCAGCGCTGGCGCAGCGCCGGCTGGTCGAGCAGCTGGCACCGAAGCACCAGCGGCGGGCCGCGACGGAGCCGCTGCGCGAATCGTGGAGCCTCGTCTGGAGCGGCGATCCCGCCGGTGGGTTCCTGCTGCAGGAGGCAACGGCCCCTGCGGCGGCCGAGCCGTCCATGGCAGGCCCGGCCGCCGCAGCCCGTCCGCGCGAGACCCGCTTCGGCGATTTCCCGGACGAACAGACTGCCCGCCGGGCGCTGGCCGCGTTTGCGCGGGAACACCG
>JAIENF010000287.1 GCA_019751575.1 Burkholderiales bacterium | reverse complement strand
CGAAGTCGATGAAGGTGGCGACCAGGCGCGACTGGAAGCGGTCCCTCGGATGCACCAGCGACAGGATGCGGATCAGCCGCGGCTCGAGCGGGCGCGCGACCAGCGAGGCCAGCCGCAGTTCCTTCGCGACCGAGGCGCGCGACATGATCGACACGCCCAGCCCGGTCTCGACGAGGCCCTTGATCGCCTCGGGGCTGCCCAGTTCCATCACCACGCTGAGGTCGTCCGGCGCGACACCCGCCTGGCGGAAATACTGGTCGGTGAACTCGCGCGTGCCCGAGCCGCTCTCGCGGCTGATGAACGGATGGGCAGCGACCTCCTGCGGCGTCACCGACTCGCGCAGCGCGAGCGGATGCGCGGTCGCGCAGATCAGCACCAGTTCGTCCTCGCAGCAGACTTCGGTGCTCAGGCCGGGCAGCGTCGAAGGCGACTCGATCAGGCCGACGTCCAGTGCATGGTCGGCGACGCGGGTCTCGATCGCCTCCGAATTGGCGACGGTCATCCGGGTCCGCACATCGGGATAGCGCGCCTTGAACTCGCCCAGGATGCGCGGCAGCATGAACTCTGCGATGGTCAGGCTGGCACCGAGCAGCAGCGGGCCGCTGACGCCCCCGGTCATTTCGCCGATGCGCGTGTCCAGTTCCTCGTTCAGGCCGAGGATGCGGTCGGCATACTCGAACACCACCTGCCCGGTCGGCGTGAGCGAGATGCGCCCGTGGCTGCGCTCGAACAGCCGCGTGTTGTACTGTTCCTCGAGCTGCTTGACCTGGAACGTGACCGCTGGCTGGGTCATGCAGAGTTCCTCGGCGGCACGCGTGAAGGACAGCAGGCGGGCAACCGCATGGAACACCTGGAGGCGGCGATCAGCCATGGCAGCGGTGACGGGGCTCGACGACGTAATCGGGCATTCAACCACAGTTCCCCGGCCTTGACCAACGACGGGCTTCCAGCGGGCACGGTTGTACCGGGGCTGCTTTCATGAGAGGCTGAAGCCCGTCATCCTCTCTGCCACGCAAGGGAAACTCCATGGGATTGCTCGACCAGCTCGCCGGCGGAATCGGCGGACAGCTTCTGCAACAACTCGGCGGCGGCGGCGGACAGCAGAATCCGCTGGTCCAGACGGTGCTCGGCCTGCTGCAGCAGCCGGGCGGGCTGCAGGGCCTGCTCGACAAGCTGCAGCAGTCCGGGCTCGGCGCGCAGGCTGCGTCGTGGGTCGGCACCGGCGCCAACCTGCCGGTCGACGCAGGCCAGTTGCAGCAGGCACTCGGCGGCGACTGGATGTCCGCCCTCGCCGCCCAGCTCGGCACGTCGCCCGAGCAGGCGTCGCAATCGGTCGCGTCGCTGCTGCCTGACGTGGTCGACAAGCTCACGCCCGATGGCAAGGTCGGCGACCTGCAATCGCTGGTGCCGCAGGACCTCGCTTCGCTGCTTGGCGGCAAGCTGTTCGGCTGAAGCAGTCCCGGTTCAGTAGCGGTCGTCGCCCCGCCCGTCCGCGTCCCGTCCGCCGCGGATGATCGTCCAGGTGGGCGGGGGTTCCCGGTGCGGTTCGAGTTCGATCCGCTGCGGGCGGCTGCCATGCAGCGTGACGCGACCCTCCAGCCGGCGCTGGCCGTCGTCGCTGAATTCGAACCGGTAGACACGGCGCAGTCGCAGCATGCCGCCCGCTTCGCGCGCCGGCCGCAGCGTCTCGAGCGAGACGGTCGCGTCCAGCAGCTGGCAATCGGCCGCCTCGGTCGCCCGGCGCGCACTGTCGAGCGCGGCTTCGCGCGCACGCATCGAGTCGTACCAGAACGCGGCCAGTGCCGCGCACACGACCAGGAACAGGACCTCGACGCTCATCGGTGCAGCATCCCTTCCACTCAGCCCGACACGAGCACATGGTGGAAGTTGACCAGCATCGCTGCCGTCGCCCCCCAGATGTAGCGGTCCTCGAACGGCAGGACGTAGAAGTAGCGCCGGCCGTCGTCCGCGTCGCGGTGGTGGCGCTCATGATTGCCGGCGTCGAGCGCGAACGCGAGCGGCATCTCGAACACGTCCGCGACTTCGCCCGGATCGGGCTGCAGGCGGAACGGCGGTTCGATCCAGCCCACCACGGGCGTGATCAGGAAGCCGGTCCGGGTGCGGTACTGCGGCAGCACGCCCAGCACGTCCACCCGGCCGGGGTCCAGGCCGACCTCTTCCTGCGCCTCGCGCAGCGCGGTATGCACGATCGAGGCATCGCCCGGGTCACTGCGCCCGCCCGGGAACGCGATCTGTCCGGCATGGCGGGACAGGTGGCTGGCGCGCTGGGTGAGCAGCACGGTGACGCCCTCCGGGCGCGGAATGAGCGGCACCAGTACGGCCGCCGGCACGCGCGCCTTCTCGAACGCGATCTCGGTGCCGGACGCACCCGCCGGGCGCGGCAGGTGCGTCGGAC
>JAIENF010000718.1 GCA_019751575.1 Burkholderiales bacterium | reverse complement strand
CACGGTGTGGCCGTCCGGCGGTGCCTTGGCCGCCAGCGCCATGCCGATGTTGCCGCCGGCACCGGCCCGGTTGTCCACGATGACCGGGTGCCCCCAAGACTCGGCCATCTTCTGGCCGATCACCCGGGCGGCGACATCGGTCGGGCCTCCGGGCGCGAACGGCACGATGAATCGCATCGCACGTGTCGGAAACTCGGGTGCCGCCGCCGCAGCAGCGCCACCGGCGGGCAACGCCAGCACGCAGGCCGCCGCCAGCGCCAGCGTCAGGCCGCCGGTCCCGCGAACATGCCCCCCGCGCGCGCGCAGGGTCGCTTCGGCCGCCGCCCGGCAGCCAGTTTCGGTCGTCATCGTCTTCCCCTCGTGTGTTCAGTCCGTCTGCAGTTTCGCGGCCTTGATCACTTCGGCCCAGCGCTTGAATTCCTCACGGATGAACCTCGCCGTCTCGGCGGTCGTGCTCTTCATCGGCTCGGCACCGATGCTGGCCAGCCGTTCACGCACCTCGGGCTCGAACATCAGGCGCGACAGTTCGCTGTTGAGCCGGTCGACGATCGGCCGCGGCGTCTTCGCCGGCACGAACACGCCGTACCAGGTCAGCACCTCGAGGCCGGGAAAGCCCGCTTCCGCGATGGTCGGGATCTCGGGCGCATTGGGCACCCGGGCCGGCGTGAGGGTCGCCAGCGCGCGCAACTTGCCCGCCTTGACCTGGGCCAGCGCGGCGCCGGTGCCAATGGTGATCAGCTGCACGTTGCCGGCGACGGTGTCCATCATCGCGGTGGCCGCGCCCTTGTACGGCACATGGACCATGTTCGTGCCGGTGCGCACCGCCAGCAGTTCGGTGGCGAGATGGTTCGAGGTGCCCACGCCGCCAGAGCCGAAGCTGATCTTGCCGGGATTGGCCCTGGCGTACGCGACCAGTTCCTTCACGTTCTGCACCGGCAGCGCCGGATGGATGGCGAGCAGGTTCGGGATCCAGGCGACCAGCGACACCGGCTCGAAATCCCTGAACGGATCGAAACCGAGCTTGCGGTACATGCTCGGGCTGATCACGAAGCCGGGGGCCACCAGCACCGCCGTGTAGCCGTCGGGCGCAGCACGCGCGACGATCTCGGCCCCGAGGTTGCCGCCGGCGCCCGGACGATTGTCGGTGAGCACCGGCTGCCCGAGCGCATCGCCGAGGCGTATCGCCAGGGTCCGGCCGAGGATGTCCGTGCCACCGCCCGGCGGAAACGGCAGCACGAGCCGCACCGGCTTCGACGGCCAGGCCGGCTGCGCGGCAACGCCACCGGCGCAGGACAGCGCGACCGCGCCGAGCAGGCCGAGCGCGGCGATGGAAGGCGTGCGGATGCTCATCGTGTATCTCCTCCGAAAGGACGACCCTGCCGCACGCCAGGACACTGGGCGCGGGCCGCACGGCGCCTGCCACAGGTGCACGGTCAGCCGCCCGTCGCGGGTCGGCCTGCTGCGGTTCTTGTTGGGCCGTATTGTGCCGCAGCCGGCGCTCAACCGGGGAAGCGGCGTTCCAGTTCCGCCACCTGCGCGTCATCGAGCAGCCGGGTGCGACGGCCTTCGAGCAGCAGCAGCAGGCGGGCGGTCTGCTCCAGTTCCTCGACCGCATTGACCGCGGCAGACAGCGAACGGCCCGCAACCACCGGGCCATGGTTCGCGAGCAGGATCGAGTGGTGTTTCGACGCGAGCCTGCGCACCGCCTCGGCCAGCGCGAGGTCGCCCGGCGGGAAGTACGGCACCAGCGCCAGCCGGCCCACCTGCATCACCGCATAGGCGGTGATCGGCGGGAAGACGTCCTGCGCGTCGAGGCCATCGAGGCAGGACACGGCGACCGAATGCACCGAATGCAGGTGCACCACCGCGCCACAGTCCGCGCGTTCGCCATACATCGCGAGATGGAGGAAGGCTTCCTTGGAGGGCGGGTCGCCGTCGACCCGTGCGCCCTTCGCATCGAGCCGGGACAGGCGCGCCGGATCCAGCCGGCCGAGGCATGAGTTGGTCGGCGACATCAGCCAGCCATCGGCCAGCTTGACGCTCAGGTTGCCGGCCGATCCGTGCGCGAGCCCCCGCTCGTATAGCGAACGGCCAAGCATCACCAGTTCCTCGCGCAGGCGGTCTTCATTCGACATGGTGCTTCCTCCGTTCGGTCCCCGGTCCGCGATCAGCCAGCGGCGTCGAGCGCCGTGCGGAAGAAATCCGGTGCCCCGAAGTTACCGGACTTGAGCGCCAGCCACAGGGGCGCCCCCCCGTCGCTGGCGGTCCAGGGGACGCCCGGCGCGATCACCGGGCCGATCCGCAGGGCCCGGACCCCGAGCGCCCCGACCACTGCACCCGAGGTCTCGCCGCCGGCCACCACCAGCCGGCGCACGCCCGCGGCGGCCAGTCCGTGGGCGATGCCCGCCAGCACC
>JAIENF010000257.1 GCA_019751575.1 Burkholderiales bacterium | reverse complement strand
TCGGTGGGGCGGTACCAGACGAAGTTGTAGCCGCGATGGCCGGGGCGCACGTCGTCGCCCTTTCCCGGCACCGGGTAGGCCAGCATCATCTCGCCTTCGGGCAGGCCGAACGCATAGTTCGGCATCAGCTGCGCATGCAGCGCCGGCGGCATCGCGCTTTCCTGCAGCACGCCGCGCCAGGCGATGTAGCCGACGTACACCGGCATCGCCGCAGGTTGCCAGATCGAGCGCAGGGTCGAGCGGATGCCGTCTGCGCCGATCAGCAGGTCGCATTCGTCGCGGGTGCCGTCGGACAGCTCGACCACCACCCGGTCGGCGTGTTCGGTGAAGCCGGTCAGTGCGGTGCCGGGCCGGTAGCAGCGGTCGGGCAGCATCGCCTTCAGCGGACGGTAGACGCGCGCCCAGGCGCTCATGACCTGCGGCACGGCCAGTTCGTAGACCAGCGAGCCGTCGAGCGCGAGGCACATGCGGCGGTTGACCGCGACGCCGATGGACTCGTCGATGGTGATGCCCAGTTCGCGCATCACGGCGAACAGTTCCTCGTGGGTGCCGATGCCGGCGCCGCGCGTGGCGAGGTCGTCGCTCGCGCGTTCGTAGACCTTCACGTCCCAGCCGCGGGCGAGCAGCAGGTTGGCGGCGAACAGCCCGCCGAGCGAACCGCCGATGACGATCGCGCGTCCCTTGCCCGCCGTCTTGCCATCCGATTGCCGATCCATCAGGCCTGTCCTTCCCCGAGCAGTGCCAGCGCGTTCAATCCGTGGATCAGGTCGCGCTGCTGGTTGGTGAGCCCGGTCAGCTGCTCCAGCATCCCGAGCGGATCCTCTTCGCCCATGTCGTAGGGCGCATCGGTGCCGATCACGACGCGGTCGGCACCGACCCGGTCGACCAGGTACTTCAGTGCCATCGCGTCATGGGTCAGCGCGTCGCACCAGAAACGGCGCAGCAGTTCCAGCGGCGAGGTCTTCGACTGCGCCTTCGTCTCGGTGCGGCATTCATGGCCGTGCGCGAGTCGTCCGATCTGGTAGGGCAGGTAGCCGCCGCCATGCGCGAGGATGATCTTCAGGTCGGGCAGCTCGTCGAGCGTGCCGCTGAACATCAGGTGGCTCGCCATCAGCACGGTGTCGAGCGGGTGCCCGACCAGGTTGGCGAGGTACCAGCACTCCAGTTGATTGCGGACTCCGCCGACGAAATGGGGATGCGCGAACAGCACCACCTTCAGCTCCGCCGCGCGCTTCAGGATCGGACGGAAGCGCGGCTCGGACAGCTGCTGGTCCTGCACCGTGCAGCCGACCTCGAGCGCGCGGAAGCCGTGGTCGCGCACGCAGCGCTCCAGCTCGGCGATCGCGGCGTCGGCATCCTGCATCGGCAGCGTGGCCATGCCGCGCAGCCGGTCGGGCCGTGCTGCGACCATGCGCGCGATGCCGTCGTTGGTGACCTGCGCGGCGGCGAGGGCGCGGTCGGCGGGCAGCCAGTAGAAGAACACGAACGGCGTGGTCGACAGCACCGAGATGTCGATGCCCTTGCGGTCCATGCCGGCGACCTTGGCGTCGGCATCGTGGAACTCGTCCGGGATCGGCGTGGCGTGCCCGTCGCTGCGCTTGAAGCGACTGACCGCGCCCTGCGCGTCGCGCACCACCTCGATGTCGTGTTCCCGCGGCCGGGCGGCGATCGCCTCGATCAGCGGCTTCGGCAGCACATGGCTGTGCACGTCGATCACCGGGGTGTTGCGAGTCACACGCTACTCCTTGCGGAAATCCGGGTCAGAGACGAATTTTCGCAAATCCGTGTCTGCCCCGGGTCTGTCAAATCGTCTCTGACCCCAATTGTTTTCAGGGCAGGGTGGCCTGTACGGGGGCGCCGTCGCGAAGCGATCGGGCGACGGCTTCCACGGCTGCAATGGTACCGAGCATTTCGGCCGGGGGGATCGGCCAGGCAGTGGATTGCGCGCGGGCGGCGACGGCGGCGGCGAAGGCTTCCAGTTGCAGGCGCAGGCCGTTGACCGGCTGCAGGTCGAGGCGCTGCACCGGCTGGCCGGTCAGGCGGACCACGACTTCGCGGTCGCCGATGGCTTCCACCGACCCGTCGCGGCCGAACACGTGCAGTCGCCAGAACAGCGGGGTGGGGCGCACGCCGCACAGCACGGCGGACATCGGGCGCTCGAACGTGTAGACCATGGTCAGGGCGTCCAGGGCTTCGTCCGGCGGCGGCTGGGAGACGGTGGTCGCGCTGACCCGGGTCACCGGCCCGAACAGGCGGATCATGCCGTCCAGCACATGGATGCCGGTGGCGGTCAGGCTCGACGCCGGCGCTTCCTCCGGCCGTTCGCGCCAGCTGGTGAAGAAGTTCTTCTGGTTCTCGTTGCTGAAATGGCCTTCTGCATGCAGCAACGGGCCGAGCACGCCGCTGGCGACC
>JAIENF010000539.1 GCA_019751575.1 Burkholderiales bacterium | reverse complement strand
GAAGATCGCGATCTACGGCATCAGCATGGGCAGCTACTGGTGCCTGCGCCTGTCGAGCTACGACCATCGCGCCGCCGCGGTGGTGAGCTCGGTCGCCTGCTTCAACCCGAACAACACCATCTTCACGCAGTCCTCGCCGCGCTTCAAGCAGATGTTCATGTACATGGCCGGCTACGACGACGAAGCGAAGTTCGACGTCGAAGTGGCGCAGCCGATGACGGTGCGCGGCTACCTCGACAAGGTGAAGTGCCCGACGCTGCTGGTCACCGGCGAGTTCGATCCGCTCTGCCCGCTCGAGGAAGCCATCGAGGCCTACGGCGACCTGAAGGTGCCGAAGGAGATGTGGATCATGGAGAACCAGTACCACCCGCTTTGGGGCATCCCCAACCTGGGCGGCATGGACTGCCATGACTACGTGATGGACTGGCTGCAGGGCCTGTTCAGCGGCAAGCGGGTGCCGAAGAAGGCGGGCCGCATCGCCTATGTCGGCGAGCAGGGCGACGGGCCGTGGTCTGCCTGCGACTGGGAGCCGACGGTGAAGGCGGGGCAGGCGTATTTCTGAGTCGCGCGCCCCGGTGAGGCGGGCTCCGGCCAAGGCTGTGGCCAGGGCCGTGGCCCGGCCTCGGTCGTCGGTCCAGGGCGATCCACCCCGGTTGTCTGAGGCGATGACCGTCGCATTGGGCGCGCGCATCCGCGAGGCGCGCGAGCGCGCCTCGACCGGGATGCGTGAACTGGCGCGTTCGGTCGGCGTGTCCGCCAGCCTGCTGTCGCAGATCGAGCGCGGGAACGTCAAGCCCTCGGTCGATACCCTGTGGGCGATCGTACGCGAGCTGTCGATCTCCCTCGACGACCTGTTTGGCCCGCGCGATGGTGCCCCCTCGGCCCTGAACGCGCCGGCCAGCCCGTCGCCGGTGATGCGTGCGGGCATGGGCAAGACGATCCGCCTGGCCCGCGGCGTGGACTGGCAGCAGTTGACTGCCGGGCGCGATCCGGACGCCGATTTCGTGCTGGTCACCTATGCGGTCGGTGCGTCGTCCTCCGAGTCCGGGGAGATGTTGCGCCACCATGGCCGCGAGTATGGCTACGTGGTCAAGGGCCGCCTCGGCGTCGCGATCGGCTTCGAGGAACACGTGCTCGAGCCCGGAGACGCTGTCAGTTTCGATTCGGACCGTCCGCACCGGTTGTGGGCGATCGGCGACGAACCTGCGATCGCGGTCTGGCTGGTGATGCGTGCCGGCGGCGACGATGCACCCCGCCGGCGTGCCGCCCGGACTGTTAAGTGAAGCGCGACAGTGTTGACTGTCACTTAACGACAAACCTATACTGATCCGCTTCGAAAACGGCCACACGTGCCGTGGAGGAGGAGCGATGCGTATCGGATTCGCCGGCCTCGGTGCGATGGGCCAGTGCATCGTGCCGCGGCTGCTGGACGCGGGCCACGCCGTCACCGGCTGGAACCGCAGTCGTGACAAGGCAGGTCCGCTGCTCGATCGCGGCATGGGCTGGGCCGACACGCCGGCTGCGCTCGCCGCCGGCAGCGACGTCGTGTTCTCGATCCTCACCGATGCCGCTGCCGTGCGCGCGGTCGCACTGGGGCCCGACGGCATCCTGTCCGGTCTTGCCCCGGACGCGGTCTACCTCGACATGAGCACGATCACGCCGGAGTCCAGCCGCGAGGTGTCCGCGGCCTTCCTCGCGGCCGGTCGGACCATGCTCGATGCGCCGATCTCGGGCAGCCCGGTCACCGTCGTGCAGGGCAAGGCGTCAGTGATGGTCGGTGGCGACCGCGCCGCCTTCGACCGGGTGCTGCCGGTGCTGCTGGCGATCGGCGCCAAGGCCACCCATATCGGCGACCGCGGCCTCGCCGTGCAGTTGAAGCTCGCGATCAACCTCGTGCTTATGGTCGAGGTGATCGCGTTCTGCGAAGGCGTCGCGCTCGCCGAGAAGGGCGGCGTCGACCGGACGATCGCAGTCGAGGCGATGCTCGCCAGCGTCGTGGCGTCCCCGGTCCTGGGTTACCGCGGGCCGTTCATCCTCGAAGGCCGGATGCCCGAGGTGCCGCTGGCGGATGTCACGCTGCAGCAGAAGGACATGACCATGGTGCTGGAACTCGCGCGCAAGCTCGGCATGCCCGCGCCGCTGGCCGCCGCGGCCAACGAGATGATGAACGCCTGCCGCGGCTTCGGCATCGACCATCACGACTTCGTGGTCGCCCATGAAGCCTACCGCAGACTCGGAGGAATGAGCCGATGAAACCCGATGAATTCATGCAGGGCCCGCAGCCGTTCATGACCCGCCTGGCCGACGTGCCGAAGGTCGCCGGCCTGAACGCGAAGGATGGCTGGGTCGACATGCAGGTGCAGTTCCTGATCAACG
>JAIENF010000376.1 GCA_019751575.1 Burkholderiales bacterium | reverse complement strand
CCGGCCGAGCAGGTTGTGCGCGGTCGTGCTGTTCGCCCATTGCGAGATGAAGCCCATCGCGAAGATGCCGCCATGGTAGGCCTGGTCGCGGTACTGGTCGGCGCGGCCCTCCCACGGCATGATCGCCTTCAGCGAGGGCGGCTGCAGGTTGGCCAGCCGGTACTGGAAGGCCGCATGGTAGGAGATGCCCAGCGCGCCGACGTTGCCGTTGCACCAGGGCCGCTTCGCGATCCATTCCACGCAGTCGTACGAGTCGAGCCCTTCCTGGTAGGAGCTGGGATCGGACTTCCCGGGTGACTTTCCGGTGCCGCGGGTATCGACGCGCAGCAGTGCATAGCCGCGCGGGCACCACCACAGCGGGTTGGCCGTCTCCCAGTTCATGTACGGGTTGCCTTCCTCCTCGCAGTCGTCCGGCGGGATCCATACCTTGTCCTTCTGGTACGGGCCCAGGTTCATGATCACCGGGAACCGTTCGTCTCCGCCGTCGGGCCGGAACACGTCCGCGAACAGCAGCGAGCCGTCGCGCATCGGGATCTTCACGTCCTTCTCGATGATCATCCGGTAGTCGCGCGGCTGCGACATCTCCTGCTTTCCTGCTGCCTTCTTCTCTGCCATGGGTCGTCTCCGTCTATCGTTCCGGCTTGATGCCCGCGGCCTTGATCAGCGCCGTGGTCCTGTCGTAGTCGAGCTGCACCTTCGCGGCGAACTGCTCGGGGCTGTTGGGCACGAACTCGATCGCCTTCGCGGCCCACGAAGCCTTCATGTCCGGGGTGGCGAGGGCACTGCCGACCACCGCGTTCACGCGTGCGACGACCTCGCGCGGCGTGCCCGCCGGTGCGAGGATTCCCTCGATGCCGCTGATCTCGTAGGCCTTGAGGCCGGATTCGGCGATGGTCGGCACCAGCGGCAGCAGCGGGTTGCGCTGGGTCCCGGTCATCGCCAGCGCCCGCAGGCGACCGGCATCGATGTGGCCCTTGACCGTGGGCACATGCACGAACATGGTGTCGACCCGCCCAGCCACGAGATCGAGTATCGCCGGCGGACTCCCGCGGTAGGCGACATGGAGCATGTCGACCTTCGCCTCTAGCTTGAGCAGTTCGCCGGCCAGCTGGAAGTTGCTGCCCACGCCGGAAGACGCAAAGGAGATCATTCCCGGCTTCGCGCGTGCGAACGCGACCAGTTCCTTCACGTTGCGCGCAGGCACGGCAGGATGAGCGACGAGCACCAGGTCGTAGGTGCTGACCTGGACCACCGGCACCAGGTGCTTCAGCGTTTCCCAACGGGGCACCGCATTGAGCTGCGGGCTGATCGTGATGAACGATCCGGGCTGGATCAGCAGCACATGGCCATCGGCCGGCTGCCTGGCGACGTACTCATTGGCGACCATCCCGGCCGTTCCGGGACGGTTCTCGACGATCACCGGCATCCCGAGCATCGGCGCGGCCGCCTGCTGGATCGCGCGGGCAGTGATGTCGGTGCCACCGCCAGCCTGCGAGCCGGTGACCAGGCGGACGGGCTTGGACGGAAACGACTGGGCATGCGCCGGCGCTGCCAGCATCGGCACCCAGGACAGGCCCGCATTCAGCATCGCGGACAGCACGGCGATCGGCAGGCACCCGGTCGGACGCATGGAACCCTCCCCCTCCTTCACTGTGCTGGTAGCACCGTCGAATGAAAGTCGCGCGGCGTTCGTGTCCAGACGTGTAAACGAGTGTAACGCAGCCGCCACCGGTCAGCGCACCGACGGCCGCGACGTTGATTGCAACGGGGCTTCCTGCAATGAACGAGGTGACGGACATGACGATCGCTGGCTTGAAGCGGATCCGCGCGGCGGCCCTTGCAGCACCGGTGTTGCTGACCGGATGCGTGGTCGTACCCGACGGGAGTGACGGGTTCCACGGCCGCTACCCCGTGCCGGCGGTATCGGCCGGGATCTACACGACATACGGGCCTGGCTACCACGCCCGCCCCCTCCCGCCGGTCCATCACTTCCATCGCCCGCCGCCCACGGTGATCGTTCGCCCGCCGCCGGTCGTGGTGGTACCCGCGCCGCGCCCGCACGCCTTCGCCTACCGGAACTTCGACCACCCGTCGCATCTGCACCGCGGCCACGGCGGATACAGCGCGCATGACGGGCGGCGCAGCGACGACGAGCGCCGCGGCCACGGCCACGGCAACCGCAACGGCAACGGCGGCGACCGCGGCGACAGGGGCGACAGGGGCGAGCACGGTAACGGACGTGGCGGCCGCTGACGGATCCGCTCGCCCCGGTCGCGCGCCGTGATCGGCACGGGGGCCGGGCAAGGGTGCGCAGGCTGGCCGCGGGTCCTTGCGATGTGCCGGGAAAGGGCTACGATTGCGGGCGTACTGCCGCCC
>JAIENF010000315.1 GCA_019751575.1 Burkholderiales bacterium | reverse complement strand
CACCGCCTGCCGGTACTGCGCCACGCGCTGGTCGTAGATCGCGGCATTCTGTTCGATCACCGCGCTGCGCCGGCCAGCATCGAACAGGGTGAGCGCGAACGATGGTCCGAGCGACCAGTAGCGCGCCGGTGCGGTGATCCAGGTCGAGAGGTCGGTCGACCGGAAGCCGGCCGCACCGGACAGCGTGAGCGACGGGAACCAGGCGGCGGTGGCCACGCCCACCTGGGCATTCGCCGCCGCGACGCGGCGTTCGGCCGCGGCGATGTCCGGGCGCCGCTCGAGCAGCGTGGACGGCAGGGCGAGGGGTACCTGCGCCGACAGCGGCGGCAGCACGCCGGGCGCGATCGCAAGCGCCGCCGGCGGCCGTCCGATCAGCAGTGCGATCGCATGCTGCAGTTGTGCGCGCGGCACTTCGGTTTCGACCCGCTGTGCCTCGACCGAAGCGAGCTGGCTTTGCGCCTGGATCACGTCGGCCCGCGGCACGACCCCGACCGCATAGCGATTCTCGGCGATCGACAGCGCGCGCCGGCTCGCGGCCACCGTGTCGGTCAGCAACTGGGCGCGTCGTTCGGCCACCCGCAGCTGGAAGTAGGCCTGTGCCAGCGCGGCGCGCGCGGACAGCCGGGCTGCGGCCAGGTCGGCCGCGCTGGCCTGCGCGCTCGCTTCGTTCGCCTCGAGGGTGCGCGCGATCCGGCCCCACAGGTCGACCTCCCAGCTGGCGCTGACGCCGCCGTCCTGGCTGGTGACGCGCCCGGGGTTGGTGGTCACGCCGGTACGCTGGTTGGTGGTCGCGGGTGCCTGGCTGCGCCCGGCCTGGAGGTTACCGGACAGGGTCGGGAACAGCCCGGCGCGTGCCTGGGTGATCAGCGCCAGCGCCTGCCGGTACTGCGCCTCCGCCGCCCGGATGTTCTGGTTCGACGGCTCGATCGCGGCGATCAGTCCGTCGAGCTGGGCATCGCCGAACAAGGTCCACCAGGCATCCGGCCGCGACAGGTCCTGCGGGGTCGCCGGCTTCCACAGCGCAGCCTGCTTCCAGTCGGCCGAGAGGGGCGCTTCCGGCTTCCGGTAGTCGGGTCCGACCGTCATGCATCCGCCGAGCAGCATCATCAGGAGCAGGCCGGGAACCCTGGTGGCCATCGACACTTTCATGCAGGAACCTCCCCGGCGGGGCGAACGCCATGCGTGCCCGCCTTGCGGCCGGCCCGGCGGCGGATGAAGAAATGGCGCATCCGGTCGAGGTGCAGGTAGACGACCGGCGTGGTGTAGAGCGTCAGGACCTGGCTCACCAGCAGGCCGCCGACGATCGCGATGCCCAGGGGCTGGCGCAGCTCGGCGCCGTCGCCCTGGCCGAGCGCAAGCGGCAGCGCGCCGAACAGCGCCGCCAGCGTGGTCATCAGGATCGGCCGCAGCCGCAGGCGGCAGGCTTCCTCGATCGCTTCGCGCGGACCGGCGCCGCGGTCGCGCTCGGCGGCGAGCGCGAAGTCGACCATCATGATCGCGTTCTTCTTGACGATGCCGATCAGCAGCAGCACGCCGATGAGTGCGATCAGGTTGAAGTCGCTCTGGGTGATCATCAGCGCGAGCAGGGCGCCGATGCCGGCCGAGGGCAGGGTGGACAGGATGGTCACCGGATGCAGCGTGCTCTCGTAGAGCATGCCGAGCACGATGTACATCGCGATGAACGCGGCCAGGATGAGCAGCGGCTGGGTGTCCAGGGACCGCGTGAACAGCTGTGCCGTGCCCTGGAAGCCGCCATGGATGGAGCTCGGTGCGCCGATCTGGGCGAAGGTGCGGTCTATCGCCGCCTGCGCCGCGGAAAGCGACACGCCGGGAGGCAGGTTGAAGGAAGTGGTTGCGGAGGCGAACCCGCCCTGGTGGGCGATCGACAGCGGCGCATGGGTCGGGCCGAAGCTTGCGATCCGCGCCAGCGGGATGGTGCGGCCGTCCGCGGTGACGAAGTTGAAGTCGCGCAGGATCTCCGGGCTCTGCCAGTAGCGCGGCTCCACCTCCATCACCACGCGGTACTGGTTGAGCGGGTTGTAGATGGTCGATACCTGGCGCTGGCCGAACGCGTTGTTCAGGGAGGCGCTGATCCGCCGCATGTCCAGGCCCAGGCGCGCAGCCGCGTCGCGGTCGACGATGATCCGGGTCTGTTCGCCGCGGTCCTGGATGTCGGTGTTCACGTCGGCGAGTTCGGGCAGTCCGGCGAGCGCGTTGCGCAGCCTCGGCTCCCAGGTGCGCAGCACCGACAGCTCCTCGGCCAGGATGGTGTACTGGAACTGCGCGTTCGACTGACGCGCGCCGGCGCGCAGCTCCTGCACCGAGGACAGGAAAAGCTGCGCCCCGGGCACCTGGGTCAGCTGCGGTCGCA
>JAIENF010000607.1 GCA_019751575.1 Burkholderiales bacterium | reverse complement strand
GGTAAGCCTCGGGGTCCAGCCCGTTGAGCTTGGCCGTCCCGACGAGACTGTAGATGGCTGCCGCCCGCTCGCCACCCGCGTCAGAGCCGCAGAAGAGGTAGTTCTTGCGGCCTAGCGCCACAGTACGCAGCGCCCGCTCGGCCGCGTTGTTGTCGATCTCGATACGCCCGTCATCGCAGTAGCGAGTGAACGCCCCCCATCGGGTCAGCACATAGCTTATGGCCACCGCGAGCCCGGACTTCTTCGAGGTCCTGCCCAGCATCTCGTGCAGCCACTGCCGCAACTCGTTGAGGATCGGCACAGCGCGTAGCTCGCGCTGCTCTTTGCGCTCATCCGGGGGCTTGCCGCGAATGTCGGCTTCGATGTCGTAGAGCTTCCGGATTCGCGCCAGCGCCTCGGCCGCGATCGGCGACTGCGTAGCCTGGTGCACATCATAGAAGCCGCGCCGCGCGTGCGCCCAGCAGGCAGCTTCCTTGACTTTGCCGCCTGCGTAGATGGAATTGAAACCGGAGTAGGCATCTGCCTGCAGGATTCCGGCGAAGCCCTTCAAGTGCTGCTTTGGCCGCTCACCCGCACGGTCGGGGGCGTAGCGGAACAGCACCGCGGGCGCATCAATGCTGCCCGCCGGCCGATCATCGCGCACGTAGGTCCACAGGCGTCCGGTCTTGGTCTTGCCGCGCCCCGGATCGAGCACCGGAACAGGCGTGTCGTCGGCATGCAGCTTGCCGGTGGCCAGAACGTAGCGCCTGAGCACGTCGACGAGCGGGTCGAGCAAGGCGAAGCCCCCAGCCACCCAGTCGGCGAGCGTCGAGCGCTTCAGGTCGACGCCTTCGCGCGCATAGATTTCCGACTGTCGGTACAGAGGCAAGTGATCGGCGTACTTCGATACCAGTACATGCGCCAGCAGCCCGGCCCCGGGAAGCCCGCGTGCGATCGGCCGCGATGGTGCGCTCGCCTGCGCGATATGGTCGCAGCGCGTGCAGGCGAACTTCGGGCGCACATGGCGGATCACGCGGAAGCGCCCCGGCACGTAGTCGAGCATCTCCGACACATCGTCACTCAGATGCTTCATCTGCCCGCCGCAGTCGGGGCAGTTGCATTCGCCCGTGACCGGCGGATGAACGATCTGCTCGCGCGGCAGGTGATCGGGCAAGGGCTTGCGCCCGCGTGGCGCCTTCTCTTCCTTCGTCTCACGCGCAGCCGCTCTGTCGGAGATCGCCGTCTCGGTTTGCAGCTCGTCGAGTGCGAGCTCCAGTTGCTCGATCTCCTGCGTGATGCGCTCCGACGATCGGCCGAACTGCATGCGCCGCAGCTTCGCGATGAACAGCGTGAGCGCTTCGATGCGGGCACGCTGCTCGATCACGATGCGCTTGAGCGCATCGATCTCTTCGGGAAGCTCGTTCTGTGCAGCGTTGGTGTTCACGCGATCGGTGCTCGTTGTCGATGCCGGTCTTATTCTATGACCGTCATCGCCCCTCGAAGTTCCGAGCCCGATCAGATATTCACGCAGCCAGCTCTGGTTGCCACGTGCGTTGCGGTCGTCGCCAGTCGATGCCCTCAAGCAGCATCGACAACTGGGCACTGCTGAGCGAGACTGAACCACTGCTTGCCTGGGGCCACACGAAGCGGCCACGCTCAAGCCGCTTGGCCAGCAGGCACAGACCGTCGCCGTCGAACCAGAGCAGCTTCACCATGTCGCCACGCCGGCCACGGAAGACGAAGAGGTGTCCGCAGAAGGGGTTCTGCTCGAGGGTGCTCTGCACCAGGGCCGCCAGTCCGTCGAAGCCCTTGCGCATGTCGGTCACGCCGGCGGCCAGCCAGATGCGCGTGCCAGCAGGCAGCGCAATCATCGCGTATGTCCGAGCACCTGCAGCACGGTGCGCAGCGCGGACGCCTCGACGGGCCCGTACAGCCGAACGATCGCATGCCCGACTTGGATCTCGATCAGGCCCGCGGGCGCGCGATCGCTGGGCGCACGATCCAGCTTTGTCGACCGCCGCTTCCTCGCCTTTTGAACCGAACTCGCGGGAGCCTCATCGACCTCGGTCACCGACACCGGAATCAGCCGCTGTCGCCCCATGGCCTCGGCTTGCGCCGCCTGATGGGCTCGAATCCACTTGCGTACCAGGTTCGCGTTGAACCCATGCGCCAGCGATACCGCGGCGACCGACGCGCCCGGGGCCAAGCACTGCTCGACGACATGCCGCTTGTGGTCGGCATCGAAGTATCGGCGACCGTTGCGGGTGATCGTCAACGGTTCGACCCCCGATCCCTTGCGCTCCAAGTCCATGTGTCCACCAACTGTTTTGGTGGACACCATCGTCGCTGGCTACCTCAGAGATGGCAAGACGGTGGTGATCGGACGCTTAC
>JAIENF010000505.1 GCA_019751575.1 Burkholderiales bacterium | reverse complement strand
CATGCGCGCATCGCGCACCGCTAGCACCTGGCGGCCGAGAGTCATCTCGGCGTCCAGCACCTGGTGGGTCTGCAGCAGCCGCAGCTCTGCCGGTCCCGATGGCAGGCTGTCAGCGGGCGCGCCGGAGAAGGTGACCGCCCAGCGCCCATGGACTTCGGCCGGCACGACATACAGGAACACCGTGCTGTCGCCACCCCGGCCGTCGTTCTTCTCGGGCGCGAAGAAGGTTTCCGACGCATCGGCCTGCCAGCCCTCGAACGGAAAATCGTGGCTCACGATGCGGCTGCCGGGCCGCAACTGGCGCAGCAGCATCGGGCGCAGTCCCTGCACGATCGGCGGCAGCAGGTACAGGGTGACCACCGTCGCCTTGCGCACGTCCGCCGTGAACACGTCTTTGCGCTCGAACCGGACGCGGTCGCCAACCCCGGCCTCGGCTGCGCGCCGGTTGGAGATCTCGACCAGCATCGCATCGAGATCGACGCCGCCGCCGCTGGCACCGAACTTCAGGGCAGCGGCGATCGGAATGCGGCCGTCACCGGAGCCGAGGTCGATCACATGGTCGCCCTTGCCCACGGACGCGATCGACAGCATGCGCATCACGGTGCTGCCGGGCGTGGTGATGAACGGCGAGAACGGCTTGTCGTCCTGGGCCTCCGCAGTTCCTGCCGCCAGCGCAAGGCGCAGCGCGGCCGCCGCCGGCAACAGCCCCAGGGTGCAGGCAATGCGACGTCGCGCAAGGCCGGGCTCGCGGGTACCCATCTATCGGGTCACCGTCGACGGATCGATCGAGGCAGCCCTGCCGCCGCTGCGCGCCGCCGTCCAGGGCGCGGCCTGCTCGCCCTTGTCGAACGTGCGTACGGTGCCTTCGATCGCATCGCCGCGCACCCGGCCGACGAAATCATGGCGCAGCGTCCGGCCGTTCAGCTCGACGGCAGCGCTGATGCGGACGTCCTCCCCGCGCAGCGTGGTCAGCGTGACGTTCATCGGCCGCCCGGCCGCGGTGCCGCGCACATCGAGGTCCTGGAACCGCTGGCGCACGGTCACTTCGACCGGCTGACCGCCGGGCAGCTTCCACTGCCAGTTGCCGGAGACGTTCGCCGGAACGATCCAGAGGTAGACATAGCTGACGCCGGGATTCCCGACCTGCTTTTCCGGCACCTGCATCGTGACCGATTCCTCGGCCTGCCAGTCGCCCATGCTGTAGTCGTGCGAGACGATGCGCGACCCCGGCCGCAACTCGGCCAGCAGCTTCGGGCGCAGCTTCAGGTTCAGTTCCGGGAGCAGGTACAGGGTGATCACGCTTGCCGCGCTGACATCGGTCTCGAACATGTTGCGCCGGATGAACGTGACACGATCGGCGACGCCCTGCTTCTTCGCATTCTCGTTCGCCTGTCGCAGCAGGTCTTCGTCCAGGTCGAAGCCGCGTCCGCCCTTCGCGCCGAACTTCGCCACCGCCGTGATCAGCTGGCGGCCGTCCCCGGACCCCAGGTCGATCACGAAGTCGGCCGGACCGACCCGGGCCATCGTCATCATCCGGTTCACCACCACCTGCGGCGTGGGCACGTAGACCACGTCGCCGGCCCCGGTCTGGGCACGCAGCATCGGGGCCAGCGCGACGGCCCCGATGCCGGTGCCCGCGGCCGCAACCGCCGCCGCACCGAGCAGCCTGCGACGGGCGGGATCGCGCAGGGCCGGGCCGGCCGGTGCGGCATTCGAGTGTCTGGAATCCATGTGGTTGTCTCCGGAAGCCTTCACTGGGTCCTGGCCGCGGCGAACTTCGTCGTGGCGGCGATCGTCGACTCGATGGTGCCGTCCATCCGGTCACCGTCCACCCGGGCACGCACGATCGCCCGGCCGGCGCGACCACCCGGCCCCTCGACCGGCAGCGCGAAGCGCAGGTCGAGCCCCTTCAGCGACGGGGCGTCCAGGCGGCGCGGACTGCGCCCCGCCCCGGCGAGCGTACCCTCGAAATCGTTCAGCCCCTGCCGAAGCGCGAGTTCGGCACGATCGAACGCCGGATTTCCGGGCGCACTGACCGCCCAGCGTCCATCGACCCGGGCCGGAACGAGGAACAGGTAGACGGTCGCCTCGGGCGAGCCGGTGATGGCAGCCTTTTCCGGCACGTGGAAGGTGATGTCGCTCGCCGCGCGCCAGTCCTGGAAGTGGTAGTCGTGGGTGACGATGCGCGTGCCCGGCCGCAGGTCCGACAGGAATCGCGGCCGCAGCTTCATCATCATCCACGGCAGCAGGTACAGCGTCAGCACCGTTGCTTCGCGAACGTCGGTGTCGAAGATGTTGCGTTCCTCGAACCGGACGAGATGGGCGACGCCCTCCCGTGCAGCCGTGTCGTTGGCAAGCCGGACCAGGTC
>JAIENF010000294.1 GCA_019751575.1 Burkholderiales bacterium | reverse complement strand
GTCCAGCTGGCCGAGCCGGGAGGACCGACGGTGGTGCCGGTCCAGCGTCCCCCGGACGCGCTGCCCGGGCGCGGCGCGATCGAAGTGTCACTGGCGCGCACCCTTGGCGGCGACCTGCGCGGCGTGCGCGAATACATGCAGCAGTACCCGTACACCTGCCTGGAACAGCAGGCCTCGCGGGCGATCGCGCTCGGTGACCGGGCCGCATGGGACCGGCTGATGGCCTCGTTGCCGGCCTATCTCGACCGTGATGGCCTCGCGCGCTTCTTCCCGACGATGCGCGAAGGCAGCGACGTGCTCACCAGCTACCTGTTGCAGGTATCGGATGAAGCCGGCTGGCCGCTCCCGAAGGCCGCGCAGGAGGCGATGACCGGTGCGCTGCGCCAGTTCGTCCAGGGACGCCTGCGGCGCGGCTCCGACATGCCGTCGGCGGCAGACCTCGTGCTGCGCAAGCTCGCTGCGCTGGATGCGCTGGCGCGGCATGGGGTGGCGATCGAGCCGGCCTGGCTCGAGCCGCTGTCGATCGAGCCGCAGGCGTGGCCGACCTCGGCGCTGCTCGACTGGCAGTCGCTGTTGCGGCGCGCGGCGAAGCTGCCGGACCGGGAGCGCAGGCTGGAGCAGGCCGGACGCATCCTGCGCGCGCGGCTGACGCTCCAGGGCACGGTCATGGGTTTCTCCACCGAGAAGACCGACCAGCTGTGGTGGCTGATGGTGTCGGGCGACGTCAACGCCGCTCGCATGCTGATCAACGCACTCGACGATGCGCCGTCCGCCGTCGACGGCGCGGCGCAGGACATCGCCCGCCTCGCGCGCGGTGCGCTGGCCCGGCAGCAGCGCGGGCGCTGGAACACCACGGTCGCCAATGCCTGGGGCGTGCTGGCGATGGCGAAGTTTGCCGCCCGTTTCGAGGCGCAGCCGGTGTCCGGCACCACGGCGCTGTCGAGCGGTGGCGCGGGTGCGCCGGCGGTGATCGACTGGTCCGCGCCCGAGCGCGTGCCGGGTGCCGGCCGGGAGGCTTCGCTGGCCTGGCCGTCGAGCGCAGCGGGTGCGCCTGGCGCGCTGACGTTGCGCCATGACGGCGGTGGTCGTCCCTGGGCCACGATCCGCAGCCGCGCCGCAGTGCCCCTGCGCGAGCGGCTCGATTCAGGCTTCCGGGTCTCGCGCGAGACGACGGCCGTGGAACAGAAGGTCGCGGGCCGCTGGTCCGTGGGCGACCTGATGCGCGTGCGGGTGACGGTGGATGCACAGTCCGACATGACCTGGGTGGTACTGACCGACCCGGTGCCGGCGGGCTCGACGATCATCGGTTCAGGCCTGGGCGGCCAGTCGTCGCTCTCGGCGCTGGCAAAGGGAGGGCGGTCCGAGCGCTCGACCGGGCGCGCGAGCCCGGTGTTCGAGGAGCGCTCGTTCGAAGGCTGGCGTGGCTACTGGCGCTACGTGCCGCGCGGCACGTTCTCGGCCGAGTATGTCGTGCGGCTGAACCAGGCCGGCCGCTTCGAACTGCCGGCGACGCGCGTCGAGGCGATGTATTCGCCCGAGGTCTTCGGCGAACTGCCCAATGCAGTGTTCGAGGTGGCGCGATGAAGGCTGCGGGCGCGGCCGGCAGGTTGCTGCGCATCGCCAACGGGGTGTCGCTGCTGCTCGCCACCCTGGTGGTGCTGTCGTGGGTGGCGACACCCTCGTTCGATCGCGTGAAGGCCGGCACGTTGCCGAGCGACCGCTGGCTGCTCGACCGCCATGGCGAACCGCTGCAGGTGCAGCGGGTCGACGATCGAATCCGCCGGTTGGGCTGGACACCCCTCGAGCAGGTCTCCCCGGCATTGCAGCGGGTGGTCATCGCAACCGAGGACCGACGCTTCGCCTGGCACCCTGGCGTCGACCCGCTGGCGATCGGCGGCGTGCTGCGGGCGGCGTTCAGGGCACGGCATCCGGATGCGGGCGCGCCCGCTGCCCGCAACGCCAGCCGGGGGGCGAGCACGATCACGATGCAGCTCGCCGGGCTGCTCGATCCGGCGCTGGCACCGGCCGACGGACGGCGCTCGATCCCGCAGAAGCTGCGCCAGGCCGCAGCCGCCCTGGCGCTCGGCCTGCATTGGCGGCGCGACCAGGTGTTCGAGGCCTACCTGAACCGGGTGTCGTTCCGGGGCGAACTGCAGGGCATCGAGGCGGCCGCGCAGGGGCTGTTCGGAAAGTCGCCGTCGGCGCTCGACGATGCCGAGTCCTGGCTGCTGGCGGCCCTGATCGCACGCCCGAACGCGCGGCCGGCGTCGGTGGCGGCGCGCGCCTGCCGGCTTTCGCAACGCACCCGGGCGGCGGATCCGTCGACCGGCCTGGCGGCAGAGGACTGCGCCCGTTTCGA
>JAIENF010000575.1 GCA_019751575.1 Burkholderiales bacterium | reverse complement strand
GATGAGCAGCCCGCGAGCATCCGGGCGCAGGTCCTGCATCCGCATCGATACGGCCTGCCGGCAACTGCCATGCTCACAGGCCCACAGGCGGCGCGGGAACCCGGCGTCCCCCTGCGCCGCGGCCCCCGGGCGTGCAGCATCCCCGACCAGCATCGGGTTGATGATCGTGGCGATGTCGCTGCCGCTTGCATGCAGCAGCGCGCGGGTCTCGCGTCCGTCGGCACCGATCGTCGCATCGATCGCGGCGACCTGGATGGCGGCAGCGGCCTGCAGCCGCTCCGCGATCAGCGCCATGGGCACGGCCAGCGCGATCATCCCGACCACCCGCTCCTCGACCACCCAGGGATGCACGACCAGCAGCATGGCGTCGCCGGCAGACAGCTTCTCGATGCCGACCGCAGCGGCACCTGCCGAAACCGCGTCGGCCACTGCGCGGTGCCGCGAAGCATCGCCGCCCCGCTGGGGATCGTGCGAGCGCGCGACCACCTGCCGGTCCGGCGTGATGAAGTACATGCGCTCGACGCCGTGCTCGGCGCGCATCTGCCGGAACGCCGGCGCGGCGGAGGCCAGCAGCGCGCTGCGGTCCTGCGCGGCCAGCGCGCGGCCGAGTTCTGCCGAGCGCATCAGGCCCAGTGCCAGCGCATCCATCGTCGCGATGCGGGCCTGGACTTCCGCGGCGCCGAGCGTCGCGGCCTTGGCCGCGCTGTGGTCCCTGGCCGTCTCGCTGCGCGCGATCTCCGTCCGGTACGCGCTGGCCAGCGACACGCAGACCAGCACCGCGAACAGGACGATGCTGGGCAGCAACAGGGGCATCCGGAGCAGGCTTTGCGGTGCGAGGGACGCGCGCAACCCCGGCGCGCCGCCGCCACGGGACGCTTCGCCGTTCTCGCCGGGTTTCTCGATGATCGTATCCGCCATGGGACGTTAACGGCATCGGGACGGCGATCTTGAACCCCGGGCCACCGCCCCGGAAACCGCAAGCGACTGATTCGACGGCCCTAATCAGGCACGGGCAGGCGGACGCCCAGGCCGTTGTCAGGCTGGCACGAGTCCCGCCAGCCGCCTGACGTGCGCAACCACGCTGCGCGACAGCGCGGGAAGGCTGTATCCCCCTTCCAGCACAGATACGATGCGTCCGGCGCACAGCGCATCGGCGGCCTGCATCAGCCGGCCGGTGACCCAGTCGTAATCGGAATCGACCAGGGCGAGCGATGCAAGAGGGTCATCGCGGTGCGCATCGAAACCGGCCGAGATGAAGAGCATGTCGGGCCGGAACCGCTCGAGCGCGGGAATCCATTCGTGCTCGATCGCGGCGCGGAAGGCACGCCCGTCCGACTGCGACGGCAGCGGCACGTTCACCATGCGGTCCGAGCGTCCGTCGACGCCACTGTACGGATACAGGGGATGCTGGAACGTCGAGACCATCATCACCCGGGGATCGTCGCGGAAGATGTCTTCGGTGCCGTTGCCGTGGTGCACGTCGAAATCGATCACGGCCACGCGGTCGAAACCGTGCACTGCCAGCGCGTGCAGCGCGCCGACCGCGACGTTGTTGAAGATGCAGAAACCCATGGCCCGCGCATGTTCCGCATGGTGGCCCGGCGGCCGCACCGCGCAGAACGCGTTGTCGACCTCGCCGCGGGCGACCAGGTCTGTCGCGCGAACCACGGCGCCGGCGGCATGGCGGATGGCCTGCAGCGTATGCGGATTCATCGCGGTATCGGGATCGATCTGGCGCAGCCCGGTCGCCGGCGAGGCTCGCTCGATCGCGTCGACCAGGCGGGGGTCATGCGCCCGTTCGAGCTGTTCCCGGGTGGCCTCGGGCGCGATTTCCCGGCGCAGCACGGCCGACAGGCCGGCATCGCGCGCGACCCGGTCCTCGATCGCGGTCAATCGATCGGGACTCTCGGGATGATGATCGCCCATGTCGTGCAACAGGCAGCTTGGATGGGACAGCCAGGCGGTGGTCATGGTCTCGGGGTCGGACATCGTGTCGATGGGACAGTGTACCGCCAGCGCCGGGGCACCGCGTCCATGCGACCATACGCGGCGCGTCGACGCGTCCCGTACCGATCAAGATGGCGCCCCCGCTGCCGTAATTGACCTTGCCATGAACGATGCCGCCCTCCTCCCTGCCATCCATCGGGTCATCGACCAGGTGGGTACCGTCATCCTCGGCAAGCGGCCGCAGGTTCGGCTGGCGATCGCATGCCTGCTTGCACGCGGCCACCTGCTGATCGAGGATCTTCCAGGCGTCGGAAAGACGACGCTCGCGCACGCAATCGCGAAGTCGCTCGGCCTCGAGTTCCACCGGGTCCAGTTCACCAGCGACCTGCTGCCGAACGACATCCTGGGCGT
>JAIENF010000761.1 GCA_019751575.1 Burkholderiales bacterium | reverse complement strand
TTGCCCGCGCCGAGCGGCTTTCGCCGCCCGCCGGTCAAGTCGCTGCGAGCCTCACACACAAAAATTCAGACACGCCCCAGGAACTCGAACCAGTCCCCATCCGTGACCGCCACGACCAGACTTACGCCCATTCATTCGATCCTGTCTGAAGACTCCTAGGCGCTTGACGCTCCGACCAGTCGCCCCACGTTTTCGCTTTCGAACCAATCCATCAGGGACACGATCTCCTGCGCCACTGCCCTGTCCATGATTCCGGCATTGGCCACGAACTTCGACCGCATCGCCTCATCCGTCATCGGATTCGCCGCCGTGCCGCTCGCATGCGGCACATGCACTTCGAATGTCCGCCCCGAGACCCTCATCACCGCGAACGCCTCATCCTTCCCCAGCGCCGCATCCTCGACTGCGCTGACTTTCCCTCGCAGTGATGCGATGACCGGGTCCACCGCCTTCTCATCAGTGTACTGCGGTATCCCCGCATTCCCATCCACATACGCCACCGCCGCCGAATGCTTCCACGAGAACTTCGACTGCAGCCCCGTCGACGGTTCCGACACGCCGGTGATGCTCAGCACCAGCGGATGCACCCTCAGCTCGATCGCCTCGATCTGCGCCGGGTCGACCGGATGGCGCTTCTTCATCTCCACCATCGCATCGATCAGCGGATGCAGCAGCACGCCGCACGCATACGGCTTGTGCCCGTTGGTCTCGATCACCCACGGGCCGCCGAGGCCTTCGACCAGCTTCTCGGGCTCGCAGCGGTTGCTGTAGATGCGTCCGAAGCCCTTGTTCCCTTCGACGATCTCCTGCGTGCCGTCGAAGCCTTTCGACGCGAGCAGCGCGGCCAGCAGTCCGTTCGACGCGGCCTTGCCCGCATGCAGCGACTTGCACATCGTGCCGCGGTTCTGCTGCATGCCGGCGGCCTGGGTGGCGGCGATCGCCAGGGTGTAGGTCAGTTGCTGTCCGTTCAGGCCGAGCAGCTTGGCGCAGGCGGCACCCGCGGCGATGGTGCCGAGCGTGCCGGTCAGGTGCCAGCCGCCATCATGGTGGCCGGGGGCGGTGCGTCCGACGCGCACGCCGGCTTCGAAGCCGACAGCGTAGGCGAGCATGAACTCGCGGCCGGTCACGGGGTTTGAAGGACCCCGTACTTCATCGAGGTACTCGCTCAGCGCGAACAGCGCCGCCAGGATCGGTGAGCTCGCATGCAGCACCACGCCGCCCATATGGGTGTCGTCGTAGTCGAGCAGGTGGCCCATCTGGCCGTTGGCGATCGGGGCTTCGAGCAGGCCGAGCTTCAGGCCGCGTCCGATCACCGTCGCGACCGGGCGGCCGCCGTTCAACTTCAGCGTCTCGAGCGTGATGTCGATCTCGGGGTGCGGGCTGCCGGCCAGGGCGCAGCCGAGCCAGTCGAGGATGCCGCGCTTGCATTCGCGTACCGCGGCCGGGGTCAGCGATTCATAGGTCGTCGCGGCGAGGTGGTTGCAGAAGGTCTTGGTGAGCGTGACAGTGCGGGTGTCGAGGGACTGTTCCATGAGGTTGTGTGCTTTCGACTCAGCTTTCGTTCACTGCAATGCCGTCATGCGCGCCGATGAACTCCAGCACATGCCGCGCACAGGTCGCTGGATGGATCATGTGCGCCATGTGGTAGCGCGTGGGCAGGTAGGCGATGCGGAAGTCGGCGAGGCGTTCGCGCAGCAGGCGCTCCTGTTCGGCGTCGGTGATCGGGCCGGCGTCGGGGTACAGGCCGAGCACCGGCAGCTTCACGTCCGGCAGGAAGCCCTCGGCGCTCGCCGTGTTCAGGATCTCAACCAGCCGCAGCTGCACCTCGAAGTCGTTGGCGGCGAAGGTCTTCGCGTACCAGCCGAACATGCCCTCCTCGGTCTCGGGCGGGAAGCGGGTCGAGCGGTTGGTGGTGTCGACCCATTTGGCCGCGCCCATCTCGCGCATCGCGTCGGTGCGCGAGCCGCGGCCCAGCGCATAGCTCTGCTTCATCTTGTCGCTGATGAACACCGGGGTGGCGCAGATGGTGAGGGTGCGCAGCAGGTCGGGATGCTGCGCGGCGAGTCCGAGGCCGAGGATGCCGCCGAGCGACTCGCCGCAGAAGTGGACGCGGTCGGTCGGCACGGTGTCGATCAGGTGCTTCACCAGGTCGGCGAGGTCGTCGATCAGGATCTGCGGATCCATCTGCGTCTTCGGGTCGAAGTTGGTCCCTGACTTGCCGAGGCCGCGCATGTCCGGCCGCACCACCTTGTAGAAGCGCGACAGGTACGGAACGCTGCGATACCAGAACTCGGCCGAGCGGCCGTTACCATGCTGCAGGATCAGCAGCGGGGCGTTGCGCCAGGGGTCGGTGAAGTC
>JAIENF010000731.1 GCA_019751575.1 Burkholderiales bacterium | reverse complement strand
CACCGGCAACCCACCGCCGGCACTCGCGGCATCGACCGGCTGCGGCCCCAGCCTGCGGACCCGGGCCATCGCCGCAGCCCGGATCTTCTCGGTGATCTCGGCCGCGTACTCCTGCATGCCGTTGGCAATGTCGATCTTCGGCTTCGAGACGAAGTCGACCGCCCCGAGCTCCAGCGCGCGCAGCGTCGTTTCCGAGCCGCGCTCGGTCAGCGTCGACACCATGACCACCGGGGTCGGCTTCAGGCGCATCAGCTTCTCGAGGAAGGCGAGGCCGTCCATCTTCGGCATCTCGACGTCGAGGGTGATCACGTCCGGATTGAGCGCCCGGATCTGTTCGCGGGCGACCAGCGGGTCCGGGGCCTGCGCGACGACTTCCATGTCCGGCTCGCCGTTGATGATCTCGGTGAGTATCCGGCGGATCAGCGCGGAATCGTCGATCACGACCACGCGGGTACGCGGCCGCGCCGCCTGGGCCGGACGGATCGTCTGTGCGTTCATCAGAAGAGCTCCACTGCGCCGCTGGCCGGTTGCGCGACCAGGCGCCGACTGTATTCGCGTTCACGCGCGATCACGCCGCTCTCGTTGGCGCTCTTGAGCTTGCGCACCATCGCCCGGCCGGTCTTCGGGAAGAAATAGACCTTCCTCGGGTAGATGTCCTCGAGGTCGGCCGCCTTGACCGGGATGCCCTCGGTCTTCAGGAAATCGCGCACGAACGCGGCATTGCGCGGACCCACGTTCGCGACCGTGAGGCCCTCGAGCACGTTGCCGCCGCCGAACACCTTCGCCTCCAGGCTGCCGCGGCGTGCGCCCTGCTTCAGGATGGTGTTGATCAGCACCTCCATCGCATAGGTGCCATAGCGGGCAGACGCATTGGCCACGCCATCGGCGCTACCGCCCTCCGGCAGCATGAAGTGGTTCATGCCGCCGACGCCGGTCCGCGTGTCGCGGATGCAGGCCGACACGCAGGAACCCAGCACCGTCACCAGTACCATGTCGCTGCCGGTGACGTAGTACTCGCCCGGCATCAGCTTCGCGGCTTCGGCATCGAAGGTGCGATCGAAGTACAGGGTCTTCGCGAAGCCGTCTGCGCACTCGACGCTCATGCAGCCCCCGCTGGCGGGTTGGCGAGTTCGTAGACCGTCTTCGCGCGCAGCTTGAACAGATCCGCGGCGTGGTAGAAGTTCTCGGAGTGGCCGGCGAACAGCAGTCCGTCCGGACGCAGCAGCGGCGCGAACCGCTGCAGGATCTTGTACTGGGTGGGCTTGTCGAAATAGATCATCACGTTGCGGCAGAAGATGGCGTCGAACGGCCCGGTCACCGGGTAACGCGCATCGAGCAGGTTCACCTGCTGGAACCGGATCAGGGAAGACAGCTCCGGACGCACGCGCACCATGCCCTCGTTTGCACCCGAGCCGCGCAGGAAGAAGCGGCGAAGCCGCTCCGGTGCCAGCCGGTCCACCCGGTCCATCGTGTACACGCCGGCCTGGGCCTTCGCGAGCACGGCGGTATCGACGTCGCTGGCGACGATCTTCACCCGCGGCGCCGTGCTGCCACAGGCTTCGACCGCCGTCATCGCCATCGAGTAGGGCTCCTCGCCGGTCGACGCGGCCGAACACCAGAGGGACACCTCTCGCGTCGCGCTGACACGCCGGATCAGCTTCTCGAGCTCGACGAAATGGTGCGCTTCCCGGAAGAACGCGGTCAGGTTGGTGGTCAGCGCATTGGTGAACGCCTCCCACTCCGCGCCGCGCGGGCCTTCGAGCAACCGCAGGTACTCGCTGAAACGGACGACGTTGTTGGCACGCAGTCGCCGGGCCAGGCGGCTGTAGACCATCTCCATCTTGCCCGGATTGAGCTGGATGCCGGCGTGGTCGTAGATCAGGCGGCGAATGCGCTCGAAGTCGTCACGGGTGAAGACGAACTCCTTTGCGCCAGCCGATCCTTCGGCCGAGGGTTCGTTCGAGCGTGCTGCAAGGGGCATGGTGCAGTTTCCGTCCGGCGGCGCGATCAGTGGACCGAGGCCGAGTCGTCGACCAGCGCCATCTCGCTGCTGGTCATCAGGCGTTCGATGTCGACGAGGATCAGCATCCGTTCACCGGCCGTGCCCAGACCGATGATGTACTCGGTATCCAGGCCTGCACCGAACTCGGGCGCAGGGCGGATCTGCGCCGCGTCCAGTTCGAGCACGTCCGAGACCCCGTCGACGACCACGCCCATCACGCGATCGGCGATGTTCAGGATGATGACCACCGTGAACGGATCGTAGGTCACCTGGCCGAGGTCGAACTTGATGCGCAGGTCGACGATCGGCACGATCACGCCGCGCAGGTTGATCACGCCCTTGATGAA
>JAIENF010000189.1 GCA_019751575.1 Burkholderiales bacterium | reverse complement strand
GCGGCAACGCCGCAGGGGGCACGGCAAAGCCGCGGATTATCCGCGAAACGCGGCTGGGCTGGATACGTTGACTTCGCGGGACTTGTCGGCCTGTGCCGGATCGAGGGGGCGGGGTGCCCTGCGCTGCTCGTGTCCCCCGCCCCCAGGCGCGTGGCCGCGCCCGGGGGCTCCTCCTTTACCTCGCCGCGCAGGGCCCCCCGTCCCTTCGATCAGCGCAGGTGCTGGGCGCAGGCACGGCGGTGCTGAGGCAAGGCGTTTTAACGAGGCAACAGCGGTGCACAGGCCGAAACCTCTCTGGAGGGCGCACGGAGCATGCATCGCGGGCATCGGATGTTCGCGTCCCCGCACGGACGAAGCTCCTAATGCTGCAGGATCTTCGCCAGGAAGTGCTGCGCCCGCTCCGAGCGCGGGCTGCCGAAGAAGGCCTCCTTCGTGGCGTCCTCGACGATCTCCCCGCGGTCCATGAAGATCACCCGGTCGGCGACCTTGCGCGCGAAGCCCATCTCGTGGGTGACCACCATCATCGTCATGCCCTCGTGCGCCAGCTCGACCATCACGTCCAGCACCTCGTTGACCATCTCCGGGTCGAGGGCCGAGGTCGGCTCGTCGAACAGCATCGCGATCGGGTCCATCGACAGCGCGCGTGCGATGGCCACCCGCTGCTGCTGGCCACCCGAGAGCTGGCCCGGGAACTTGTCCTTCTGCGCGATCAGGCCGACCCGGTCGAGCAGCTTCAGGCCGCGGGTCTTCGCTTCCTCGGCGGGGCGGCGGAGCACCTTCACCTGGCCCAGGGTCAGGTTTTCGGTGATCGACAGGTGCGGGAACAGTTCGAAGTTCTGGAACACCATGCCGACCCGTGCGCGCAGCTTGGGCAGGTCGGTCTTCGGGTCGGCCAGCGATATGCCGTCGACGACCACGTCGCCCTTCTGGAAGGGCTCGAGCGCGTTCACGCACTTGATCAGCGTCGACTTGCCGGAACCGGACGGGCCGCAGACGACGACCACTTCGCCCTTCTCGACGCTGGTGGTGCAGTCGGTCAGCACCTGGAAGCTGCCGTACCACTTCGAGATGCCCTGGATGTCGATCATCGGCATGCGGTTGTCCTTCGGGGGGCTCGTGCGTGGGTCTCGTGCGTCCGGATCAGCGGATCACCGCGATCCGGCGCTGCAGCTGCCGGACGGCGAGCGACAGCGAGAAGCAGATGATGAAATAGACGATGGCGACGAACACGTACATCTCGATCAGCCGGCCGTCGCGCTGCGCGATCTTCGCCGCCGCGCCGACGAAATCGGTGGCCGAGATCACGTACACCAGCGAGGTGTCCTGGAACAGGATGATCGTCTGCGTGAGCAGCACCGGGATCATGTTGCGGAAGGCCTGTGGCAGCACCACCAGGCGCATCGTCTGGTTGTAGTTGAGGCCCAGTGCATAGGCGGAATGGACCTGGCCGCGCGGTATCGACTGGATGCCGGCGCGCATGATCTCGCAGAAGTAGGCGGCCTCGAACATGATGAAGGTGATGATCGCGGTTCTCTCGGCGCCCACCTGCGGCGGGCGTTCGTAGCCCATCACCACCTGCAGGATGACCGGGACCAGGAAGAAGAACCAGAAGATCACCAGCACCAGCGGGATCGACCGCATCAGGTTCACGTAGCCCGCGGCGAACATCGACAGCGGCTTGATCGACGACAGGCGGGCCAGTGCGAGCAGGGTGCCGAAGAACAGGCCCCCGACCGCCGCGATCGCGGTCAGCTCGAGGGTGTACAGCATGCCCTTCCACAGGTAGGGCAGGGAGTCGCCGATCACCGACCAGTCGAAATCCATCGTCGTCGTCCCCTACTTGCCGCCGGCGATGTAGCCGGGCACCGCCGTGCGCCGTTCGATCAGCGCCATCACCCGGTTCGCGGTCATCGCGATCACGATGTAGACCAGCGTGGCCGCGGTGAATGCCTCGAAGAAGCGGAACGTGTACTCGCCCATCTCGCGCGTGCGGAAGGTGAGTTCGGCCAGGCCGATGGTGAGCGCGATCGACGTGTTCTTGATGAGGTTCATCGTCTCGCTGGTCAGCGGCGGGATGATGATCCGGTACGCCATCGGCAGCAGCACGAACCGGTACATCTGGGCGGTGGACAGGCCGATGGCCTGCGCGGCGTAGCGCTGGCCCCGGGGCAGGGACTGGATGCCGGCGCGCACCTGTTCCGCGATGCGCGCCGAGGTGAACAGTCCGAGGCAGAGCGTCGCCGACAGGAACTGCGCATGCGCCGGCTCCGCCGCGACCACCCACGCCTTCAGCGGGGGGACGAACTCGGGCACGACGAAGTACCAGAGGAACATCTGC
>JAIENF010000128.1 GCA_019751575.1 Burkholderiales bacterium | reverse complement strand
GGTCAAGGCACTGGCCGCACCCGACGTGCGCGAGAAGATGGAGGCGCTGGGCACCGAACTGGTGGGCAGCACGCCGGCCCAGTTCGGCGAATGGCTGAAGGTCGAGACCACGCGCTGGGGCCGGATCATCCGCGAACAGAAGATCACGCTGGAATAGAGGCACGGGCGATAATCCGGGACCGAACGTCCCTTGAAGCAGGAACCCAGCATGCCGATGACCGCGGTAGAGAAAGTCCTCGCTGCACGCAGCGGCCGCAGCGAGCTGCGCGCCGGTGAAGTGGTCGAGCCACAACCCGACTTCGTCATGATCCACGACGGTGTCGTGCTGTCGGCGAAGCGCGAGCTCGACCAGCTCGGCATCGACCGGCTCGCCCAGCCCGAGCGGGTGATGATGGTGACCGACCATGAGGTGATCTATCCGAACGCGCGCTCGGCCGAGCGTGGCGCGGCCAATCGCCGGGCCGCGAAACAGTGGGGCGTCGGCCGCTTCTACGATGTCGGGCAGGGCGGGCACGGGCACATCTTCCCGATGGAATCCGGGCTGCTGCTGCCGGGCATGTTCTATTTCGACAACGATCGCCACTCGACCAACGCCGGTGCGATCGGCGCGTTCGGCTTCCGCATGGGCTCCGAGATCAGCCGCGTGCTGGCCACCGGCACCAACTGGGTGATGGTGCCGAAGACGATCCGCCTGACGATCACCGGGCGCGCACGGCCCGGCGTGTTCGGCCGCGACATCGGCTTCGTGATCGCGAAGCACTTCCGCGAGGGCGGCAGCTGGGGCGTGAACCCCGACTACCGGGTGCTCGAGTTCGCCGGCGAGATCGACCAGTTCGACCTCGCACAGCGCACCGCGCTGTGCAGCTCGCCGACCGAGGTGCGCGCCTACGGCACGTTCTTCCCGCCGTCGGCGGCGATCCTCGCGCGCGCGACGGCAGTCGCGCAGCGTCCGTTCACGCCGGCGTACCCGGACGAGAACGCGAACTACGAAGCGAAGCTGTCGCTGGACATCTCTGCGATCGAGCCACAGGTGGCGCTGCCCGGCGGCGTGCACCGAGCGGTCGATGTCTCGGAAGTCGCCGGCACCGCGGTCGACCATGCGTTCATCGGCTCCTGCGGCTCAGGCCACTACGAAGACCTGCAGCTCGCCGCGCGGGCATTGGCCGGCAAGCGCATCGCGCCGGGCGTGCGCCTGATGATCGCCCCGGGCAGCGAAGTGGCCACGCGGCGGATGCTCGACGACGGGCTCATGAAGGTCTTCCTCGAAGCGGGCGCCGTGATGCTGCCGGCCGGCTGCGGATCCTGCAACGACGGCGTGATCGGCCCGGTCGATGGCGGCGAGGTGTCGATCTCGACCTTCGCCGGCAACAACAACGGGCGAATGGGTCCGAAGGACGCGCAGCTGTTCCTCGGCAATCCGGCCACCGTCGCGGCCTCGGCCGTCGCCGGGAAGATCGTGGATGCCCGCACGGTGATGGATTTCGTCCAGTGAGCGAACGAACGAACGGAGCGACACCACGATGAATGCTTCCACGAGGCCGGATCCGGTGAAGGGTTACGACTGGCGGCTGCGCGGGCGCGCCTGGGTGCTCGGCCACGACATCCCGCACCAGGGCGGCGTGGTGCCGGGCTGGATCGTCACCGGCCGGCACATGGCTGCGGCCGAGATCGTCCCGCACCTGTTCGAGGAGACCGACCCCGGCTTCCACACCCGCTGCCGCCCGGGCGACATCATCGTCGCCGGCCGCAGCTTCGGCATGGGGCCGAAGATGAACGGCTACATTGCGATGCAGGCGCTGGGCCTCGGGCTGGTCTGCGAGTCGATGCCCTTCCTCGGCTATCGCGGCGCGATCGGTGCCGGGCTGCGCGTGCTGACCGACTGCCAGGGCGCGACCGAGGAATGCGAGACCGGCGATGAACTCGAGGTGGATTTCGACAGCGGCATGTTCATCAACCACACGCGCGGCACCCGGCGCGAGTATCCGCCGCTGGCCGACAGCCTGAAGGAGATCGTCGCACTCGGCGGCAACACCGGCTGGCTGCAGCAATGGTGGTCGGGGCAGCAGGCAGGCAGCGGCAGGCACGACTGAGCATCGATCGGCCTCCGGCCACCGCGACCGATGCTTCTGCTTTTCTTCCTGATGGTGGCACTCGGCATGCTCAGCCTGCTGTGGCTGTACTTCCCGGTCGAGGGCGTGCAGCCGGCGGATCCGCTGCCACCGCGGCCGCAGGTCTCCACCCCTGCGCCACCGGCCGAAGCGCCTGCGGTGCCCACCGCGGCTGCCGCTGCCGGCGCCCCGGCGACCGTGACCGATGCGACTGGCGGAATCGATCCC
>JAIENF010000365.1 GCA_019751575.1 Burkholderiales bacterium | reverse complement strand
CCGCCGAGCCGATGGTCAGGCTCTTGAGGGCGGACAGGTCGAGCGAGGCGATCAGGTCGCGCTGCTGAAGGAGCATGGTGAACACCGCGGCCACGCCCCTGGAGTAGGTGCAGCGGTACTTCGCGAGCGCCTCGAGGTAGCCTTTCGGCTCGTAGCCGGGCATCAGCACGAAGGACGCACCGGCGAACAGGGCAGGCTTGACCGTGCCGCGCATCGCATTCTTGTGGAACAGCGGCAGCGCGACCATCCCGCGCGCCTCGCTGGAGGTCGGCCAGTAGCGCTGGTTGTAATCGACGTACCAGAGCATCCCGGCGTGGGTCATCATCGCGCCCTTGGGCAGCCCGGTCGAACCCGAGGTGTAGGGCTGGAACGCCTGCGCGTCGGGCGCCAGCGCCGGCGGTGCATCGAAACGCGGGCTGGCATCGCGCGCCTCGGCATAGGTCAGCCATCCCGGAGCCGATACCGGCTCGGTCGTGACACGGATGGCGATGCCCGCATCCTGCGCGACCTCGACCGCAGCCGGGTGCACCGCCGGCTCGACGAACACCGCCGCGCACTCCGCATCCTCCAGGATGAACTTGAGCGTGTCGCGCGCGAGCCGCGTGTTGATCGGCACCGGGATCGCCCCGATGCGCATCGTGCCGAAGAAGATCTCGAGGAACTCGGAACGGTTGCCGACCACCATGCCGACCCGTTCTCCGGCGCGCACGCCGAGCCCGTGCAGCAGGCCCGCGGCACGGTCGGCCCGTTCGTCGAGCATCGCATAGGTGACCTGCCGCTCGACGCCCCCGTACAGGTCGTAGATCGCGGTCTTTCCAGGCGACCGCGCCACCGTTGCGGAGAAGAAGTAGCCAAGGTTGGCGGCGCGATTGGCTTCGGGAGTGGACATCCTGGTTTCCTCGGAGGGGTTCGGGGGCATGAAGGAACGACCGGGATTGCGCGCGACGTCAGCGTTCGGCGGGAGGCGCGTCCGGGGCGGAGAACGCGGGATCCCGCCCGAGGTAGCCGGCAATCACCCATGCGTAGACCCGGGCCGCGTCGTATACCTTGTCGACCGATGCCAGGTCCAGGTCGGTATGGGCGAAAGACTGCTCGCCGGGCCCGAAGTTCGCGGTCGGGATGCCCACGTGGTTCAGGTAGCCCTGGTCATGCGCGGACTGCCCGTAGAAGGTGCCGACCTCGCGCTCGAGCATCGCGGCGCAGCCCGCCTGCAGCAGGCGGGCCGGCAGCGAATCCTCCGACACCAGGCTCGGGTACATGTAGGCGCCGGCCTCGACCACCACCCGGAACGGCTTGCCGGAGATCGGATCGGGCCAGTCGTCCATCGACCGGGCCACTGCCTCGATTCGCGCCACCGCGGCCTGCGGGTCGTCCCCGGGCAGCAGCCGCTGGTCGAGCTTGACCACGCACCTGCCCTGTACCGTATGGGTCGACTTCGGGAAACTCTCTATGCCGTTGCAGGTCAGCCATGCCGTACCCAGGCCGGGGTGGCTGCGGCTGTCCGGGATCTCGATCGACAGCCGGCGCAGGAACTCCATCGCGCCGACGATCGCGTTTGCGCCCTCGTTCGGCCGGCTCGAATGGCTGGGCGAGCCGTTGACCGTTGCCGTGACGTCGACGCGGCCACGGTTGCCGAGCTGCAGCTGCATCGCGTTGCCGTACACATAGGCAAGGTCCGCGCGCACCCCCTCCTTCTCGACCACGTGGCTGATCGCGAGGGGGTTGCCTGTCTCGCCCGAGACCAGGCACAGCAGGACGAGGCGCCCGTCCAGCGCGACGCCCGCATCGCGCACCGCCTCGATCGCGTGGATCACCGCGGCCAGCGTTCCCTTCTGTTCGCTCGCGCCCTTGCCCAGCACCGCCTCGCCCGGCATGCCGTGCGGACGGCCGTCGATGATCGTGGCGCCGTACGGATCGGGCATCGTGTTGGGGGGCTGGTTCATCGCATGCATCACCAGCATCAGGGAACGCCGTGCGTCCGGCGCGCCCATCTCGGCGATCATGTTGCCCAGCGCGTCCTGGCGCACCCGGGTGAAGCCCAGCCCCGCCATGCGCGGGATCATCGCGGTGCGGATGAACTCGCCCAGCTGCGGCTCTGCTTCCAGCAGGTCGGTCTGGGGACTGGGCACGCGGAGCACTTCCTGGAGCACGGTCCGCGCGCGTTCGTAGGACAGCGCCGGCGCGAGCTTGGCGGCCAGCAGTCGGGCGGGGTTCGGCTTCGATTCGCTCATCGGTGGCTGCCTGTTCTATAGTCGGTGCGTCGCGTCCGGGCGCGGCCTCGAAACAGTGGCATGTGTGATCACATCGCCCGTCCCGTCCATGCTGCGGAGAGTC
>JAIENF010000030.1 GCA_019751575.1 Burkholderiales bacterium | reverse complement strand
GCGTCGAAAGGCAATCCGGACGCGTCGTCGCGCCGGACGCCCAGCACCTCGGCTGCGGCCCGGTTGATGTCCTGCACGACCCGGCGATGATCGAGGGTGAGGCATCCGGCCGGATGGGAGTCGTACAGCTCGATCTGGCGGCGCAGGGCGTCCTCGAGCGTCTGGCGCGATTCACGGAGCTCCTGCGCCTGCAACTCGAGTTCGACCTGGTGCACCTGGAGCTCGTGCAGGAGGGTCAGCGCCGCCGGGGCCGTCTCGGGTGAGGAAGCCAGCGAATGGAGCACGGTCAGCGCGTCGGCGGCCCGGATCGAGGAACCCGTGGTCGCGGCGGCGCCGGTCAGCCGCGAAGCCGCGCGGTTCCTGAGATCGTCGAGACGTGCGGCTTCCGGGGGATGGGTACGCGGGCTGGACAAGGAAACTTCCGGGTCACGGGCATGGATGCCTGACTCTACGCCTTGCGCAGCCGGGATTCGAGTTCTTTCGCGACCGTGATGTCGACGAAGGTGATCACCACGCCCTGGATGACATCGGCGAGCGTCCGGTACGGCATGATCCGCACCGTGAACCAGTGACCGTCGCTGGTGGCGATCTGCTTCTCGCTGAACGCCAGGGTGCGCAGGGTTTCCTTCACGTCGGCATGGAATTCCGGATACCTCAGCGTGCTGGCCAGTTCGCTCAGCGGGCGCCCGATGTCGCCCTCGCGCAGGTGGATCACGCGTGCCATCTGCTCGGTGTAGCGGCGCACGTTGAGCTGGTTGTCGAGGAACAGCGTGGCGATGTCGGTGCTGTTGAGCAGGTTCTGCATGTCGCTCTGCGCCAGCGCCAGGTCATCGAGCTTGCTCTGCAGTTCGCCGTTGATGGTCTGCAGTTCCTCGTTCATCGACTGCGCCTCTTCCTTGGAGGTGGTCAGCTCTTCGTTCGCAGACTGCAGTTCCTCGTTGGTCGACTGGAGTTCCTCGTTCGCGGACTGCAATTCCTCCTGCGATGCGCGCATCTCTTGGCGCAGTGCGTTGATCTCCTCGCGCGAGCGCATCAGTTCATCGGCCAGGCCCGGGTCGGCATTGCCCGGTGAACGGGGACGGCGCCCGCGCCGTCCCGGCACAAGGGGCACGTCGCGGAAAACAATCATCGCCATGCCGGTCAGCGACCGGGGCTGGACCACGGCCTGCACGGTGATGTCGACCTGGTCCGGTGCGTCGTCCTCGAGCCGCAGGGCGCGCAGTTCGATCGACGTCTTCTCCTGCAGGGCCGTGCGCAGCGCCACTGCGAGCTGCGCGCGGATCGCGGGCCGTGCCATCACGTGGATGTTCCAGTTCGCCTTGCCGGCAGCCGGTTCCAGGTATCGCCCGGTGCGGCCGTTGATGTAGACGATGTCCCCGCCGTCGTTCACCAGGACGGCGGCGGGCGAGAAGGATTGCAGCAGCAGGTGGTCGGCAAGCGCTTGCAGGCTTTCCGGAGGCGTGTCGTTGTTCGCCAAGGTTGTCTCCCTGTGGGCTGAACGTGTCGCGGTGCGACGATGGGTCGGAAACACCAGGTGGCTGCCCGCGCCGCCGTTGTCGTTCCGCCAGTACAGCCTGGACTTCTGGCTGATCGGCTGGAACAGCGACTGGGCGCGGCCTATGGTCTCGGACCCGCCCAGCAGCAGCACGCCACCTGCGCGCAGGCTGTAGTGGAACAGCGGGATCAGCCGCTGCTGGAGCGCGCTGCCGAAATAGATCATCAGGTTCCGGCAGGACACGATGTCGAGCCGGGTGAACGGGGGATCCATGATCACGTCGTGTTGCGCGAACAGCACCATGTCCCGGATGCGCTTGTCTATCTGGTACCCGCCCGGTCGTTCCGAGAAGAATCGGGCCAGCCGCCGCGGATCGATGTCCCGGGCGAGCGACTCGTTGAAACGGCCGCTGCGCGCCGCGGCGATCGCATCGGCGTTCAGGTCGGTGGCGAAGATCTGCAGTTCGCAGTGTGCGGCCGCCGGCAGCGCATCCAGTGCCTCGATGAACACGATGGCCAGCGAATAGGCCTCTTCGCCGGTCGAACAGCCGACCACCCATGCACGCATCGGACCTGCCTGTCCGGCCCGCCGCTGGATCAGGGCAGGCAGCACCTGCTGGCGCAGGTCGGTCCAGATGTCGGCATCGCGAAAGAACGAGGTGACGCCGATCAGCATTTCCTTGAACAGCAGGTCCAGTTCCTGTGGATTCGTGCGCAGGAACGCGGCGTAGGCGGCCATCGAATCCAGCCGGTGCACCGCCATGCGCCGTGCGATGCGGCGGACCAGCGTGTTCGACTTGTAGAGCGCGAGGTCGCGCCGGGTGTGCTCATGCAGCA
>JAIENF010000600.1 GCA_019751575.1 Burkholderiales bacterium | reverse complement strand
GGCGTCGAAGCGGCTGCGCTGGAACATGTGCACCAGCGGCTCGCGCCCGGGCATCGTCTTCGAGGCCTTCAGCCGCCAGTGCAGTTCGACGGTGCCGATGGTGCGTTCGGCCACCGGCGCGAGGTCGACGCCGAGCGCCTGCGCCACCTTCCAGGTGACGCCACCGCCGCAGGTCTTGGCGCGCGGCAGCCGCTCGCGTTCCAGCAGCAGCGTGCGCCGGCCGGCGCGGCCGAGCGCCTCGGCGGCCACCGCACCGGCCGGCCCGGTGCCGACGACGATCGCATCGTAACGAACAGTCATGGTTGCTCCCTGCCCTCGGCCAGCAGCACGAACGACGCCAGCCAGTGGGTTGCCACATAGTCACCGCCCAGGGCGGCCGCGAGCGAGGCCTGCCGGTGCGCGTCGATCGCGCGCGAGGCAGGTTCGACGAGTTCTCCGGGAAGCCCCGGCAGCAGTGCCTGCCAGCACCAGGCCCGCGACAGGTTGAGCCCGTGCAGGTGCACGATGCGTGCATCGGACGCATCGCCGACCGTCACGGGAACAAGCCAACGGCCGAGCGCCTCCGCCGAAGGCGAGAACCGGTGCCACCAGTCGGCGAAATCGCAGCCGTCGAGCAGGCGGTTCATCAGCAGTGCCTCGACCAGCCCGGCGGACAGGAAATCCTCGCCACCGGGCTCGTATTCCGATGGATAACGATGGTCGCGTCCATACCAGCGATGCGCAGCCTCGCCGATCGCCCGCTGCAGCGCCGGGTGCGCGCAGGTGCGCGCATGGTCGAGCGCGAGCACGCAGGCGAAGGCGGTGTTCGAATGGGTGCCGGTGCGCACCGGATGGCCGAGCCTGGGCAGGAAGTCGACCATCGCCTGCGCGATGCGCAGGGCCAGCGGCTCGAGCGTGTCGCGCCAGCATCGACACCGGGCCTGCAGGTCTCCCGGCAAAGACGCATCGGCCGCGAGCCGATGCAGTTCCGCCTGCAGTTCCAGCAGCCAGCCCCAGCCGTACGGCCGCTCGAAGGAACGGTAGCCCGGCCGGTCGAACAGCAGCGCCTCGGTGGCGACCGCATCGTCCGTGAACGCACCGTCGAAGCGGGCCCGGATCGCATCGAGCTGCGCCGGCTCGAGCCGGTCGCGATGCAGCCGCAGCAGCCGCAGCAGGCTCCAGTGCATGTGCACGCAGGAATGCCAGTCGTAGCTGGTGTGGAACAGCGGATGCCGTTCGCGCGGCTGCGCGAAGTCGTGTGCGTCCAGCATGAACACGTCCGGCCGGTATGGCCATTCGCGCGCGAGGCTGTCGAGCGCGACGCGGCAAAGGGCACCGGCCGGCAGTGCATGTGCGGCGTCCATCAGAACGTCCCGGCCAGCAGCAGCGCCACACCGGCCACCACCATCCCGATGCCACCCCATTCGCGCGCGCTGCCCTGCTGTGCGAACAGCCGGCGCGAGACCAGCGCGGCGAACACCACCTCGATCAGCCCGACGGTGCGCACCGCCGCCGCGGTCTGCAGCGAGAACGCGAGGAACCAGAACTGCGATGCACTCGCGCCCAGGAAGCCGGCGAGCAGCGAAGGCTTCCAGGCTCGCACCAGGGCGGTGAGGCGCCCCGGCTCGCGCAGCCGCAGGTAGAGCGACAGCAGCACCGTCTGCAGCGCCAGCGCCAGCACGAGCGCAAGCGTGGCACGGCCATAGAACGGATCGTCGCCGAGCGCGAGCACCGCGCCGCGGTAACCGACCACGGAGATCGAGAACATGCTGCCGGTGGCGATGCCGAGCAGCGCGGCGCGCCACATCGCGCTGCGTGCCTCCGCAGCCGGTGCCGCATCCGCCGGCAACCGCTTCCAGGACATCAGCACCACGCCAGCCGTGGCCACGAGAACGCCGGCGATCGCCTGCAGGCTGAGCCGGTCGCCGAGGAAGACGAAGCCGTAGAGCGCGATCTGCACCGGCTCGGTCTTGATGTACGCGGTGCTGACCACGAACGACCGCTGCTGCATCAGCAGCAGCATCATCGCGGTGGCCAGCACCTGGGTGAGCGCGCCGAGCACGAGCCAGCCCCAGAACGCGAGGTCCATCTGCGGGTCGCGGATCGCGCCGGTCGAGGCGACCACCGCCAGGAACACGCAGGCGAACGGCAGGCCGTACAGGAAGCGCACATGGGTCGCACCGACGGTGCCGACGGTGCCGATCAGGCTGTGCTGCATGGCATTGCGCAGCGTCTGGCCGGCCGCCGCCGCCACGGTGCAGGCGACCCAGAGCGAACCCGGCACGATCATGCGGCGCTCCCGGCGATGCGCGGCTGCATCATCCGGGACCGCCCGTGGGCGGGCCTGCCTGC
>JAIENF010000335.1 GCA_019751575.1 Burkholderiales bacterium | reverse complement strand
TCATCGGCATCGCGGAGGACGAGCCGCTGGCGTAGAAGTCGACCCGTCCGGCGACCACGTCGGTCATCGCTTCCGGACCGCCCTTGTGCGGCACGTGGATGGCCTTGATGCCGGCGCTCATCAGGAACCGCTCGGCCGCCCAGTGGGTCGCGCTGCCGATGCCGGCGGAGGAGAACAGCAGATCGCCCTTGCGCCCGCGCGCGACGATGTCGGCCAGCGTCTTCAGGCCGCTGTCGGCATTGACCACGATCACGTTGGGCACCACGCCGAGGTTGCTCACGCCGATCAGGTCGTTGCGCGGGCTGTACGGCGTGTTCGGGAACGAGGCCGGGGCCGCCGAATGCGCGGAGGAATGGATCAGCAGCGTGTAGCCGTCCGGATCGGCGCGCGCGACCGCCGCCGATCCGATGGTGCCGCCGGCACCGGAGCGGTTGTCCGGGATCACCGGTTGCCCGAGTGCCACGGACAACTGGTTCAGCACGATGCGGGCGATCAGGTCGGTGGTCGAGCCGGGCGTCCACGGGATGATCACGCGGATCGGCTTCACCGGCCATTGCTGTGCGCTTGCCAGGCCGGGAAGGAGGGCGGTGGCTGCGGTTGCGGCGGACACACCCAGGACTTTGCGGCGCGAAATCATGCGGTTCTCCTCTCGTTGGGATGGCCGCCCAAGCCGACCGTGCCGCGGCTCGAAGCAGCTCTCAGGGATGGCGAAGACTAACGCAGTTTTCGCCGGCCGGATCGGCAGGGTTTCCTGCCGTGACCCTCGTTCAGGCCGGCTGCGAGATCCGCTCCAGTGCCTGCTCGGTGACGATCCGCCGATCGATCTTGTTCGTGCCGGCCAGCGGGAATGCCTCCACGAACCATACGCGGCGCGGGTGCATGTAGGCCGGCGCGTGCTGCAGGCAATGCTGCTTGAGCGCGTCCTCGGTGGCGGCCTGCCCGGCCTTGAGGATCACGAACGCCACCGGCTTCATGCCCTTGATCTCGTCCTCGACCGGGATGCAGCAGGCCTGCTCGACCGCCGGATGCCGCTCGAGCAGCTTCTCGACCTGCCCGGGATATATGTTCTCGCCACCCGACACGAACATGTCGTCCGCGCGGCCTACGAAATAATGGAAGCCGTCGGCGTCGCGGCGGAAGATGTCGCCGGTGATGTAGAAGCCGTCCTCGGTGATCGCCTTGCGCGTCGCCTCGGGCAGTCCGTGGTAGCCGTTGAGCATCGCCGGGCTCTTCATCTGCAGCACGCCCTCGGCTGCGTCCAGGGTATCGCCGTCCACCAGCCGCAGCGCTACCGCCGGATGGGGGTAGCCGACCGACATCGCGGGCTGCGGCAGTCCCTTCGGATGCGGGCCGAAGACGACCATCGCGGCTTCGGTGGTGCCATAGCCGTTGGCGACGACCGCCTGCGGGATCGCTTCGTGGATGCGCGCCATCAGGGCCTCGCTCACCGGCGCCGAGCCCATGCGGATGAACCTGACCGACGACAGGTCGGTGCGGGCCATCGCATCGGCCTCCTGCAGCATCATGGCCAGCATCGGCGGCACGGCGGTGAGCCAGGTGCAGCGGTACTTCTCGATCGCCGCGATGTATTCGAGCGTGTTGAACTGCGGCAGCAGCACCAGGGTCGCGCCTGCGCGCATCGCCAGTTGTGCCATCGCCAGCCCGTTCATGTGGTACAGGGGTGCCGCCACCAGCATCCGGTGCTTCGAGTAGTCCTGGCCCTCGGTGCGCCTGGCCGTCACCCACAGGTGGCTCGCATGCGACAGCACCACGCCCTTCGGGCGCCCGGTCGAGCCGGAGGTGTACAGGAAGATCGCCGGCTCGCGCACGCCGTCGACGACGGTCGGCTCGACGGCGGTGAACGGGCCGGGATCGAGCAGGGCATCGAAGCCATCGGCACCGGTGGCGCCGAATTCGATCACCGGCAGGCCGGCCGGCACTTGTGCACGGCGCGCGGCATCGCAGAACACCAGCTTCGCGCCGCAGTTGGCGGCGATGTAGTCGATGGTCTCCTGCGGGAACTTGTAGTTGACCGGCACGCAGACGAAGCCGGCGCGCATCGCACCGAACGCGGCGGCCATGAACTCGGCTGAATTGGCGGCGAGGATCGCGATGCGGTCGCCACGCGCCAGCCCGAGCGCGGGCGCACGCTTGACGAGGCCGCGGGCGACGCCGTCGAACAGTGCGTCGAGGCGGGCGTAGGTCCATTCGCGCACCGGCGACGTGGCGGGTTCGATCAGCGCGATGCGCTCGGCGCCGGCGGCGGCCAGCGCAGGGTCGATCAGCGCGCCGAGGTTGTACGGGTGATGCATGGGAAGCTCCGGCAGGTC
>JAIENF010000340.1 GCA_019751575.1 Burkholderiales bacterium | reverse complement strand
GCGGCAGGTGCAATCGGCGCTCGAACAGCTGATGCATGGCCGCAGCACGCTGGTGATCGCGCACCGGCTGTCGACCATCGAACGGGCCGATCGCATCCTGGTGCTGTCTGCGGGCCGCGTTGCCGAGACCGGCAGCCACCGCGAACTGCTCGCGCTCGACGGCGTGTATGCGCGGTTGCAGCAGCTGCAGGAAGGCTGAGGCAGGGCGCGCGGTCTCCGGTCAGCCGGCGGCGTCCAGGGGCTTGCGCAGCCAGGCCAGCATGTCGTGGCCGCGGCCGGTCGCACGCGCGAGCGGCCCGACCGCTTCGGCGGCGAGCTTGGCGAGCGTGTAGACAGGGGACGCAACCTGCCCGCGCTCGAACGCGCGCACGTTGCGCGTGTCGACACGCTCGACCGAGAAGCCGCTGCGCGCCGCCAGGACGGCGATCGAGCCGGGGTTGAAGAAGCTCACATGTCCGCCGTGCGAGGCGATGTTCAGGTACTGCCAGCGCGCGCCCATCAGCGCGGCGGTCCAGCTCGCCGCGTTCGCGGTGCCGATCAGCCAGATGCCGCCGGGTCGCAGCACGCGGAACACATCGTGCGCGAGGGACAGTGGATCCTGCAGGTGCTCGATCACCTCGAACAGGGTGACTGCGTCGAAGCTGCCCGGCTCGAAGGCTGCGGATTCGAGCGTGCCGGTGACCACGTCGAGCCCGCTGGCGCGGGCACCTGCGGCAGCCGAAGGCGCGGGCTCGACGCCGCGCGCCGGTACCTGCAGCATGCGCGCGGCCTGGAGGAAGGCCCCGCTGGAACAGCCGACATCCAGCAGGCGCAGTTCTTCGCGCCGGCAGCCGGCGAGCGCGGCCAGGCGGTCGATGCGCTGCGTGGCCAGTGCCTGGCGCCGCTGCACCGAGGCCGCGTCCGGGGCGGTCCCCTGTTCGGTATCGAACTCGCGCATCGAATCGCTGTAGCGCTCCGGCGTGGCCTGGCTGATCCATTGCCCGCAGGCGGTGCAGCGCAGCAGCGCGCCCTCGGGCATCACCACGGCGGTGGCAGCCAGTGGCGCCGTGCAGCCGACCGGGCAGTGCCGGATGAAGCGCCGGCTTTCGTCGACGATGTTCTCGATCATGGGCAGTCGTTCATTCGCGGTCGTTGTTCGGCGGTCGTTCATCGGCGGTCGTCGATCCGGCACGGGTCAGTGCGAGCAGTTCCATTGCCGCACCGATCACGCGTGCCGCTGGCAGGCCGGTCAGGCAGTCCGAGGTGCTCTCGACATGGCGCCCGCAGCCTTCCATCAGGCAGGGTACCCCGGGCGCGCAGGGGGCGATGCCCTGCAGCAGGTAGACGTTGCCGACACGGCCGCTGCCGGTGCGCGGCCAGGGGTTGGCGTCGGAGGCGTGCATGGCTGGCCAGGGGCCCCATCGCACAGGGTCGGACGGACCGAACAGCGCGAGGGTCGGCACGCCGAGGGCGGCTGCCATGTGCGTCACCACGGTGTCCGGCCCGAGGTAGAGCCTGGCCCGGCGCAGCACCGTCGCCAGCTGGGCGAGCGACACGCGGCCGGCGAGGTCGATCGTGTCCTGCGGCAACTGCCCGCGCAGCGCCTGCACGTAGGCGAGCTCGTCCGCCGAGCCCGAGGCCGAGAGCACGATGCGCAGCGACTGCGCGCGCGCCCAGCGGCCGAACTCGGCGAAGCCGGCGTCATGCCACATCTTGTAGCGGAAGCGCGGCCATGGATGGACGACGATGAACGGCGAACGTTCGATCTCCGCCTCGATCGCCGCCGGCAGTTCGGCGCTGGCGGCGACATGGACGGCAGGGTGGCGCGGGATGCCCAGCGCATCGGCCAGCCGCAGGTTCTGCAGCACCGTGTGCAGGCCATGCTCGTCGTACGGAACCGATGCGCTGAGCAGCCGGCGCTTCCACAGGTGCTTTGCACCGGAAAGCTGGATGCCGATCGCACGCCGCGCGGCGAACCGCGCGTAGAGCGTCGGGCGGTCGCCGGGGATCGTGCTCAGCGCGAGGTCATAGCGGCACGAGATCCTGCGCAGCAGCCGCACATGGTCTGCGGCAGAAGGCCGCTCGGCCACCTCGACCACGGAATCGACCATCGGCAGTCCGGCCAGCACGCCGCCGGTACCCGCGAACACCAGCACGTCCAGGCGCGCAGCCGGCCATGCTGCGTGCAGCGAAGCGATCAGCGGCGTGGTCAGCAGCACGTCGCCGATGCGGCGGGTGGCCACCACCAGGATGCGCGCAGGGGCACGGGCCAGCCTGAGGCAGGGTGCGACGGTGGCGGAACTGCCGGTGGTTGCACTCACGGCA
>JAIENF010000132.1 GCA_019751575.1 Burkholderiales bacterium | reverse complement strand
GTGTCAAGCGACACCCAGTCTTACGCATTAACGCGACACCCAGTTCTACGCACCGCGGGCTGGGGGGATGGATCACTGGTGTTGAACGCCCAGTGACTGTTCAAGATCGCGCAGTCGGTAGCTGCGGCCCTTGATGTTCAGGACGTGCGCCTTGTGAAGCAGCCGGTCGAGGATGGCGGTGGCCAGCACTTCGTCGCCGGCCAGCAGTTCCGTCCAGTCGCGCACGCCCTTGTTCGTGGTGATGAGGATGGAGCCGCGGCCGTAGCGGTAGGTCACCAGCCGGAAGAACAGGCTGGCCTCCTGTCGGTTCATCGGCTCGAAGCCCAGTTCGTCGATCACCAGCAGTGCCGTGGACAGGTACTTCCGGCGGCGAAGCTGGGCCGGAGCGAGCGCGGCATCGCCGCGCAGCTCGTTGAGCAGTTCGTCGAAGCGGAAGTACTGGGCAGAGAAGCCCTGTTCGACGGCCTTCATGCCCAGGCCGACGGCCAAGTGGGTCTTGCCGACGCCGGGCGGGCCCTGGATCAGGACGGTTTCGGCCCCGCGCACCCAGGCGCAGGTGGAAAGGGTCTCGATGCGCGATCGCTCGATGGCTGGCTGGAACGCGAAGTCGAAGTTCGCCAGCGTCTGCCCGGTGGGCAGGTTCGACAGGCGCAGCGCCGTCTTCACGCGCCGCGATTCGCGTCCGGAGCTCTCCGCGCCGAGCAACGTCTCGAGGAACTCATGTGCGGGGATGGGCTTTCGCACCGCCTCGGCCAGCAGGGCGTCGAGCTGCTCGGCGGCATGCACGCAGCCGAGCTGGATCAGCCGGTCCCGCGTCCGTTCGATGTCGAGCTTCTGTCGGGAGGCGCTCATCGGGCCACCTCCAGCAGCCGGGCGTAGAGGTCGATCGACCGATGCACGACGGGCTCCTCGGCCAGTTCCTGCAGCCGACGCCCCATCCGCCCCAGCGGTGGCGGAGGTACAACCCGATCGGTCGGCAGGCCGTCGTAGTGGCGCGGATCGATCACCAGGCGCGCCGCCGTGTGCCGCGGATGGCTCGCGATGATCGCGTTGTTGGCCAGGATCTGGACGGTACGCGCGCACCCGCGGACTTCCACCGCGCGGGCGATATAGGCGAAGGGCACGCTGTACTGGCGGGCTTCGAAGTTCACCAGACCGTCCATTCCGACGCGCCGGGTGTGCACCAGGTCGAACGGCTCGGGCAGCGTCTCCGGCAGTGGCGTGAGCAGGCGGCGTTCATCCTGCCAGCTGTCCCAGACGCTCTGCCCGGTGATCGGACAGCGTCGTCGTCGGGACGCGCGTTCGCACTGCTCGTCGCTCCATGCCTGCAACTCCCCGAGATCAGTCCAGCACAATGCACTGGGGTCGGCCCGCTGGCGCTGCGCGCGAACCTGCCGCTCCACCTTGCCCTTGGCTTGCGGCTGCCGCGGCGCGCACGCATCGACGTGGAAGCGCATCACCGCCGCGTAGCGCCGGTAGCTGGTGTTGATCGTGCCCCAGGCGCCGGCGCCTCGCACCACGGCGGTCTTCTCGTTGTCCACCCGCACCGTGGCCGTCACTCCGCCCAGGCGCTGGAACGCCTGCGTGTGGCAGTCCAGCCAGGCGAGCTGGTCCTTGCCCAGCGACCAGATCACCGCCTCGTGGCGGCTGTGGCTGAGCACCATGTGCAGCGCCAGCAGATCGGTACGCTCGCCGCCGACGATCACGCGCGGGAAGTGCGCCCAGTCCACCTGCGCCTGCGCGCCGGGGGGAGTCTCCACCCGCCGTCGTGCCCGCAGTGCCGGCGCGGGGAACGCCCGCCGCCAGTACCGCTGTACCGAGCGCAGGCTGCCTCGGTAATCGTGTTCGGAAACCAGCCAGTCGTGCAGTGCGCACAGGTTCAACGGGGCGTCCGCGTTCTGCTCCCGCCAGTGCGCGATCGCCTCGCCGACCGCGTCGGCCCGCATCGGCTGGTTGCTGCGGCCATCGACCTTGCCTTCCGTCATTCGGCGGATCTGGTAGCGCACCGCGCCTTCGGTTACGCCCAGCAGCCGCGCGATCTCGCGCTGCGCCAGCTGCTGGCGAACCAGTGTCTGAATCGTCATTCGAGCCTCCAGGTTGAGCTTGCTCATCCCCGCCTCCGGACTTCTGTCCCCAGGCGGAGAGGGTTAACCCCATTCCGTGGATGCGTAAATCTGGATGTCGCGTTATCTCGACATTACGGTGTCGCCCTACAGCACGACCGCCTCTTCACGGATCTTCACTCGCAAGGCATCGAAGAACACCACCGGATACATCGGCTCGAGCGGTCGG
>JAIENF010000684.1 GCA_019751575.1 Burkholderiales bacterium | reverse complement strand
CCGGCGTCGCCTGGCGCACCAGCTCGGCACCGAGCATGCCGGCCGCGCCCGGGCGGTTGTCGACGACGAAGCTCTGGCCGAAGTTCTCGGACAGCTTCTGGGCAGTGAGGCGGCCGATCGAATCCGAACCGCCGCCAGGCGACTGCGGGATCACCAGGCGGATCGGACGGACAGGGAACGGTGCTTCTGCCGCCAGCGAGGGCAGGGCATTGCCGAACACGACTGCGGCAAGGGCGGATGCAGCCGCCAGCGCGAGGCGCGGCGGGCGAACGGGCAAGGGCAAGGACATCAGGACTCCAGGCAGCTCGGTGAACCGTCGACTATACCGCCGCAACCGCCGCATTGAGCATCGGCGCACGCGCGGAAGAGGGCCGAACTGCAGCAGGAATCATGCCGAACGGTTCATCGCCGCGCAGTCGGCGGTGAGCGCCCCGATGTGGTCACGAAACGCGAAGAAGCCACGCGCGGCATGCGGCCATGCCATGGCGTCCCATTTCCGCTGCCATTGCACCAGCGTGATGCCATGCGCCTCTAGCGCAGGGCCCAGCAGGTCGAACACGGGACGCGTCGATCCCACGCGGCCATGGGGCGCGACGACCTGCCGTAGCGAATGCGCGCGCGCCCAGTCGACGATCGACGCGGGCGAAGCCGTTTCCACGCCACCCTGCGAAAGCACGGCTGCGCGCCGGGCAGCATCCTCCAGCGCTGCCGTGCGGAACTGGCTGGCCACGGCGCCGGCGGCCAGCGGCGAACCGATGTCCGCGGGCTCGAGCACCGCGCAGGCAGTCCATTGCACCGGCTGCATCGACAGCGGCCCGGGCGACGATTCGAATGCAGACTCGGGGTGAAGGTCATCCAGGGTAAGCAGCAGCCCGCTGCGCTCGCCGGACAGTGGCCGCGCCGGCAGGGCCAGCGGCTCGCGCACGAACGGTGCATCGGCCGCCAGCGGCGCGGACTGCTCCACGAGCTCGCCACGCGGATCGAAGCGGCCTTCCGTGTACTCGGCGATGTTGGCCGCGCGTGCGAGGTAATGCTTGCCTCGCGTCTGCAATCCGCCGACCCACCGCCACGACAGCGTGTTGGACGCCGGATCGCCATCGGCAAGGTGGCGCAGGAACCAGTCGGCGCCCAGCTCCCAGGGCAGGCGGAGCGTGAAGATCCAGATGCTGGCCAACCACATGCGCGCATGGTTGTGCAGGTAGCCGGTCGCGACCAGTTCGGCCGCCCAGGCATCGAAGCAGGCGATGCCGGTACGCCCGTCCACCGCGGTCAGATAACGGTCGAGCAGGAGGGCGTCGCGATCCAGCTGCACGAGACCCTGGTCGAGGCCTTCGCGATAGCGCGACCAGGCACCGGGGTGCTGCTCGAGCCAGCCGATCCAGTAGGTGCGCCAGCACACCTCCTGCACGAACTTCCCGCAGGCGGAGGATGCATGCCGCCCAAGCACTGCGCCGGCCACTTCCGGCTCCGTGACCAGCCGGTGGCGGATCCAGGGCGACAGCATCGACACGTTGTCGTGCGCCATCGGACCCTGGTCATGATTGCGGCGGGACGCATAGTCCCGTCCGGCGTGGGGCAGGAAGGCGGCGAGCCGTTCGAGCCCTGCCGCGCGCGTGGCCGGACCCGGCCCGGACCGGGAGGCCGTGCCGATGCTCAGGTCGTGCCGAACAGCGTCGCCGGCCTGAAGTTCATCAGGATGCCGAGCGAGATGCCGGTCAGCACCATCAGGACGGTGCTGTTGCCGGTGAACATGAAGAAACCGATGCCGACATACATCGGCAGGCTGCTGGTCAGTGCGCCGGTGGTCATCCAGACCTGGGCCGCCTGCAGGTCGTTGTCGCTTTCCGGGTCCGGCCGCGGGGTGCGATACCGGAACTGGTTCCACTTCTGGTAGACGAAGAGGGTGGGCAGCGCGAGCGCGCCGCCGGCAACCAGCGCCATGGTGCCGAAGCGCTGGTAGGTCTCGTCGAGGTTGGTCGGCCCGATCCAGATGACCAGCAGGGCGGTGATCACGTTGCCGAGCAGCATCAGCAACCACATCCACTCCACCTTGTTCACGTTCCGCTGCGCTTCGTCACTCATGTGTCGCCCCCGATGGCTCGCGCATGCGCCCGCCGGGTCCGGGGGACCCGTCGCGGGTGCGCTTTCGCTGTCCTGCATCCTCCCCGTCTGCACGGGTCAGCCAGCCTGAGGCTGGTCATGGGCAGGATTGTAGTCATGCCCCCGGGCCGGGTCCGCGCACTATTACGCCTGCCGAGCGATAAATCGCACGCGTGAAGGCCCGCATGCGC
>JAIENF010000760.1 GCA_019751575.1 Burkholderiales bacterium | reverse complement strand
GTAGTCGCGTTCGGGCGCATGGATGAAGGGTGCGGCAAGCGCACGCTCGAAGGAGAGTGGCGCGCCCTGTGTCGGCAGGAACTCGTCCGCGGGCGGCTCGCGGTCGGACAGCGCGGCAAGCAGCGCCTGTTCGCGCGCGTCCGGCGCCAGCGGCAGGGCGGCCTCGAGGGCGCGACGGCCGCGCTGCACCTTCGGCCATGGCGTGTCGAGCAGGTGGTTGCTGAGCCCGTGAACGCCGGCCTCGACCGCCACGCCGCCGTCCGGCGCGGCGTCGAGCCGGTTCGAGTAGTAGCGCATCGTCGTCGCATCACCCACCAGCAGGCTGAACCCCTGGTAGTCGTCGGCACGCGGGGCGAGGGCGCTGATGAAGTCGGCCGGCGACCCGCTGCCGACCAGGTAGTCGACGGCGAGTGCGCCGCGAGACGGTCCGCCGGCAACCGGCGGTGCGCCGCGGAAGTTGGTGACCGCGGCAAACCTGCCGTCCCTGCCGACGCCGAACCAGGTGCCGCCCTTGTCGAGGTCGCGCCCGGCCAGCACCGAGGGGGTGTCGGTCCAGAACGCGGCCGGGGCCGTCGGCCGGGCGAAATGCTCGTCGCGATTGGCCGCGACCAGCAGTCGGTACTGCGGGTGCGCATCGAGCGCGAACAGGATCAGGCACACGGTTGCGTGCGCTCAGCCGGCCTGCCCGGCGGGGCTGTCGGGATGCGCGCGGGCGAGCCGGAGGAAGGCCGGCCCGGCGATGCTGCCGACATGAACCGCTCCGGCTGCAGCGCTTTCGGTGCGCACCACGGCCAGCAGGTCGATGCCACCGCCGGGCGCGAGCGCCGAGTCGACGACCATGCCGGTCGACTGGCCGTCCATGTCTGCGCTGTAGAGCAACGTGCCGGGCACGGGCAGTCCGGCATCGCCGGCCATCGGCAGGTCGACATGCCCCAGGTAGAGACGCTGCTTCAATCGGCCAAGGTACTGGGTACGCGCGACGATCTCCTGGCCGGTGTAGCAGCCCTTGCTGAAGCCGATGCCATCGGTGAGGTCGAGATCGAGCATCTGCGGCACGAACTGGTCCTGTGTTGCTTCGTGCAGCAGCGCCTCGCCCGACATGATCGACGCCCAGCGCCACGCGGGTTCCCCGGCCGGCATCGCCACCGCGGCCAGCAGGGCCCATAGACGGGGGCCCTGTTCGCGTGGCGCGACCAGTTCGAAACGTGACGTGCCCAGGCACAGGAGCTGCATCGCCCCGGTCGGCATGATCGATCCCGCCCCCGGCAACGCATCCGGCGCAAGCCCGAGGGCACCGGCGATGCCTTCGGCTGCCCGTGGCCCGGCCACGCCGAGACGCACCGTATCGCCACTGCGATCGGACACCTTGACCCTGGAACGCAGCACGTACATCGACAGTCGCTTGCGCACGGCCTCCAGCCGTCCGTCCGGCAACTGCATGCAGTAGCCGGACGCATCCTGCCACAGCCGGAAGGTGGCGAGCGCACGACCCTTCGGGGTACACAGCGCGCCGGGCCGGCTGGCGGTCGCGGTGGCCTCGCGCACATCGCAGGTGAGCTGGCCCTGCAGGAACACCTGTGCATCGTCCCCGCTGAAGCCGATCACGCCCAGGTGCGACAGGTCGCACAGCACGGCAGCAGCGGCCGCGGCGGCGCGTTCGCCCTCCGGATCACCGAAGGACGCAGTCCACCCCGGGGCAGGCCCCGGAACTGCGCCGCGGGCGGAAAGGAAATCTTGCCAGTCGGTGTGCATCGTCGAAACCGTCGGAGAGTGCGACACTCATTATAGTAGGTTGGGTATCCCGTCGACGCCGCCCGTGGCGCAGGCGCCCTCCGATCCTTTCGCGCTGCACATCCAGACCGCCGCCCATGCTACGCAAGCTGTCGATCACCGCCGCGATCCTGGCATGCATGCTGGCGGTCGCCCTCGTTGCCGCAGCCTGGTGGGTCCACCGCAGCGACCCGGTGGAACTCGCGGAATCGCTGGCACAACGGGTGGAGGCGACGACCGGACGAAGCCTGCGCATCACCGGACCGGTGGAGATGAAGCTGCTGCCGAGGCTGCGCATCGTCGCGTCGAACGTCGCATTCGCCAATGCGCGCTGGGGCACGGTGCCCGACATGGTGCGCGCCGGGCGCATCGAGGCGGAGATCTCCTGGCTGGCCATGCTGCGCGGGGAATTGCGCATCAGCCGCCTGGTGCTCGACGACGTGGACGCCATCCTGGAAACCGACGCGCAGGGCACCGGCAACTGGGTGATGAAGCCGGCGACCGGCGCGGTCGCCG
>JAIENF010000330.1 GCA_019751575.1 Burkholderiales bacterium | reverse complement strand
ACGCCGCCCTCAGGAGATCCATCCCCTCCCCTGTCAGCGCCGAGAGCCGGATCGACCACAGATCGCCCCCAAGGCGTTCCGAGGCCGTCTCTCCTGACAGGTCTATCTTGTTGACCACCTGCAGGCGCGCGACCGACGCAGGCAACGCACCCAGCGCGTCCGCCACCACCCGCGAAACCGGTGGGGCACCCGCCGGGCCATCGACGGAGACGACCGAAACGACGAGGTCGGCACGCGCCAACGCATCGCGCGTGCGCTGCATGCCGACCTGTTCCACCGGATCATCGCTGTCGCGCAGGCCCGCCGTGTCGACGAGGTGGATGGGCAAACCATCGACCACGATGGTCTGACGCACCGTATCCCGGGTGGTGCCCGGGTGTTCGGTGACGATCGCCACCTCGTCGCCGGCCAGCCGGTTCAACAGGCTCGACTTGCCGACGTTCGGCGCACCGGCCAGCACCACCACCAGCCCTTCCCGCAACGCACTGCCTTGCCGCGCCGCGCGGAACACCCCCTCGAGCGCACCGCGCACGCGGTGGAGGCGCTGCATCGCATCGGATTCGGCGAGGAAATCCACGCCCTCCTCCTCCGGGAAGTCGAGGGTGGCCTCGACGAGGATCCGCAGGTCAAGCAACGCATCCGCGACACGATCGATCGCCGCAGAGAACTCGCCGGACAGCGAACGCAACGCCCCCCGCGCCGCCTGCTCGCTCGCCGCGTCGATCAGGTCGGCAATCGCCTCCGCCTGGGCGAGGTCGATCCGGTCGTTGACGAATGCACGCCGGGTGAACTCACCCGGCTCGGCAAGGCGGGCGCCGAGCTCGACACACCGCTGGAGCACGGTACGCAGCACCACCGGCCCGCCATGGCCATGCAGCTCGAGCACATCGTCGCCGGTGAACGACCGGGGACCGGCAAACCAGAGCGCAACCCCGATATCCAGCGCAGCGCCCGATGCGTCGAGAAACGTCCTGAGCGTAGCCTGCCGTTCGACCGGCAGCACGCCGAGGATTTCTTGGGCGATCCGGGCCGCCTTGGGCCCGGACACCCGGACGATTCCTACACCCGCGCGGCCAGGCGCCGTCGCGATCGCAGCGATCGTGTCAGCGCTTGCCCGCATTGGCCGGCTTGGCCGCGTCCGCCTCGATCTGGCGCGTGATGTACCACTGCTGCCCGATCGACAGGATGTTGTTGACCACCCAGTAGAGCACCAGGCCGGCAGGGAAGAAGAAGAAGAACGCACCGAAGATGAATGGCATCACCTTCATGATGCGCGCCTGCACCGGGTCCGGCGGCTCGGGCGAAAGCCGCATCTGGACCACCATCGACGCCGCCATCAGCAGCGGCAGGATGTAGAAGGGATCCGGTGCGGACAGGTCGATGATCCAGCCGAAGAACGGCGCATGGCGCAGTTCGACCGAGCCGAGCAGCACCCAGTACAGCGCGATGAACACCGGGATCTGCACCACGATCGGCAGGCAGCCGCCGAGCGGGTTGATCTTCTCGGTCTTGTACAGCTCCATCATCGCCTGCTGCAGCTTCTGCTTGTCGTCCGGATACTGCTCCTTGATCCGCTGCAGCTTCGGCGCGACGACGCGCATCTTGGCCATCGAACGATAGCTGGCGGCCGACAGCGGGAAGAACGCGAGCTTGATCAGCACCGTCAGCAGGATGATCGCCACGCCCCAGTTGTGGACCAGCGCGTGCAGCCACTTCAGCACCCAGAACAGCGGTGATGCGAAGATCGTGAACAGGCCGTAATCGACGGTGAGGTCCAGGCCCGGCGCGATCTCGCCGATCTTGTCCTGCTCCTGCGGCCCGGAATACAGCGGCACCTGCACCACGCTGGTCGCGCCTGGCGCGATCGCCGCGATCGGCAGGATGGCGCCGGCGGCGAACAGGCCGTTGCCGAGCGGCTTGGCGAAATACTCGCGGGGCTGCTTCGGAGCAGGCAGCCAGGCGGTGACGAAGTAATGCTGGACCATGCCGACCCAGCCGTTGTCGGCCTGGGTGACGAATTTCGCCTTCTTCTTCTCGATGTCGTCGAACGACACCTTCTCGTACTTGCCGCCGTCGGTATACACGGAGACACCGGTATAGGTCGGCACGAGCCAGGAATCTCCGATCGGAGCCGAGCGGTCGCGCACCACCTGGAAATAGGCGAACGGGCTCTGCGGCTCGGCCCGGTTGTTCGTCACTTCATAGGCGACGTCGATCAGGTAGCTGTCGCGCCTGAATGTCATGCGCTTGACAACCTTGTAACCCTGGGTCTCGAGCGC
>JAIENF010000680.1 GCA_019751575.1 Burkholderiales bacterium | reverse complement strand
GTTGGCGACGGTCGAGGCCTTCTGGCCGATGGCGACATACACGCAGAAGAGGTCCTTGCCCTTCTGGTTGATGATGGTGTCGACGGCCACCGCGGTCTTGCCGGTCTGGCGGTCGCCGATGATCAGCTCGCGCTGGCCGCGGCCGACCGGCACCATCGCGTCGATCGACTTCAGGCCGGTCTGCACCGGCTGCGACACGGAACGGCGGTCGATCACGCCCGGGGCCACCTTCTCGATGACGTCGGTCATCTTCGCGTTGATCGGGCCCTTGCCGTCGATCGGGTTGCCCAGTGCATCGACCACGCGGCCGATCAGCTCGGGGCCGACCGGCACTTCCAGGATGCGGCCGGTGGTCTTGACGGTGTCGCCTTCGGACAGGTGCTGGTATTCGCCCAGGATCACCGCGCCGACCGAATCGCGCTCGAGGTTGAGCGCGAGGCCGAACGTGTTGTTCGGGAACTCGAGCATCTCGCCCTGCATCACGTTGGACAGGCCGTGCACGCGGCAGATGCCGTCGGCGACCGACACGATGGTGCCCTGGTTGCGCACCTCCGAGTCCACGCCCAGATTCTGGATTCGGCTCTTGATCAGCTCGCTGATCTCGGACGGGTTCAATTGCATCACAGTGCTCCTAGGATTGAAGGGCGGTGGCCATCTGCGCGAGACGGCCGCGCACCGAAGCGTCCAGCACTTCGTCGCCGACGGTGACGCGTACCCCACCGATCAGTTCGGGGACGATCACCACGCTGTAGTTGAGTTTGCGAGCGAACTTCTTCTCGAGGCTGGCGACCAGCCCGGCGAGTTCGGCGCCTTCGAGCGCGAAGGCCGACTCGATCACGAGGTCGGCACGGCCTTCGGCGGCGTTGCGCAGCCCGTGGAACTGCGCCGCGATCTCGGGCAGCAGTGCGATGCGGCCGTTCTCGGCCAGCATCAGCACGAAGTTCTTCGCTTCGGGGGCAAGGCCACCCGGCAGGACGCTGCCGAAGAACGCGACGAGGTTCGCCGGTTGAAGGCCGGGGTCGTCGAGGCGGCTGGCGACCTGGGGATCGGCGGCGATCGCGCCCAGGCTGCTGACCAGGTCGGACCAGGCCGGGACGGACCCCGAGGCCCTGGCCAGCTTGAACGCGGCTTCGGCGTACGGACGGGCGACGGTGGAGATCTCGGCCATCGTTGCGCTCAGAGTGCCTGTTTCAGGTCGTTCAGCATGGCGGCGTGCGCGCTGGCGTCGACTTCACGCTTGAGGATGCGCTCGGCGCCGGCCACCGCAAGCACGGCAACCTGCTCGCGCAGCGCCTCGCGGGCGCGGCGCACTTCCTGTTCGACATCGGCCTTCGCGGCGGCCGAGATGCGGTCGGCTTCGGCCTTCGCCGCTACCTTGGCTTCCTCGATCATGGCTGCAGCGCGCTTCTCGCCCTGCGCCAGGATCTCCTGGGCGCGGTCGCGTGCAGCCCGGTCGGCTTCCTGCGCGCGCTTCTCGGCGGCGAGCAGGTCCTGCTTGCCGCGCTCGCCGGCGGCGAGGCCGTCGGCAATCTTCTTCTGCCGTTCCTCGAGCGCGCCGATCAGCGGCGGCCAGATGAACTTCATGGTGATCATCGCACCGATGAAGAAGACGATCAGCTGTATGAACAGCGTAGCGTTGATACTCATGTCAAACCTCGATCGATCCGCGCAGCCCCTGCCCGGTTACCCGGTCGGGCGGCTGCGCGCGAACGCTGGTGGATGCTGCCTGCCGCGAAACCGGCATGCCTTCGCCACCTGATGGTCGCGGCCGAGGACTTCAGCCAACGGAATCAGGATGGCGTCGACGGACGCTGCAGGCGCCGGCGAGACGGTCTCAGCTGACGAACGGGTTGGCGAACGCGAACATCATCGCGATACCGACGCCGATCAGGAACGCCGCGTCGATCAGGCCGGCCAGCACGAACATCTTGGTCTGCAGGGTGTTCATCAGCTCGGGCTGGCGTGCGGCGGCTTCGAGGTACTTGCCGCCCATGATGGCGATGCCGATACAGGCACCGATGGCACCGAGGCCGATGATCATACCGCAGGCGAGGGCTACGAAGGCTACGTCAGTCATCACAACTACTCCTGTGGAAAAAACGCGAATGAATCAGGTGAATGAAACGGGAAAGGAAAAGAACCGGGACCAGCAGATGCAAGGGATGGGATGCCGCGGCCGGCCTGCGCCGTACCGCCCGCCACGACCGAGGGTCAGTGGCCGTCGTGCGCCTGGCCGATATAGACCAGCGTCAGCATCATGAAGATGAAGGCCTGCAGC
>JAIENF010000636.1 GCA_019751575.1 Burkholderiales bacterium | reverse complement strand
GTGAGCGTGAGCGAGCAGGCCGAGCATGCGCGTGCCAAGGTCGCCGAACTGGAAGTGGAACTGGCACGGGTCAGCGCCGCGCTGCGCGAAGACGCGCTGACCGGTGCGCTCAACCGGCGCGGGCTCGACGAGGCGATCGAGCGCGAGACCTCGCGCGCCCGCCGCTACGGTTCCTCGCTTTGCCTGGCGATGATCGACCTCGACCACTTCAAGAAGCTCAACGACAGCGCCGGACACCAGGCTGGCGACGCAGCGCTGCGCCACCTGGTCGAGGTGGTGCGCCCGATGTTGCGGCCGTCGGACAGCATCGGGCGCTTCGGGGGCGAGGAATTCGTGCTGCTGCTGCCCGAGACGCCGCTCGCCGATGCGATGCTGGTCCTCGGACGCCTGCAGCGCGAACTGACCCGTCGGTTCTTCCTGCACAACAACGAGAAGCTGCTGATCACGTTCAGCGCCGGCGTCGCGCACCTGGATGCAGAGGAAGGTCGAGAGCAGTTCGTGCAGCGCGCCGACGCGGCGATGTACGAGGCGAAGCGGCAGGGACGCAACCGGGTGGTCGCCGCCTGATCCGCCTTCCGGCGCATGCCGGTCGCATCGTCCGCCCCTTCACGGGCCGGTTCCGGCAGGCGGCATTGCAGCGTAGCATTGAGCGTCCGTCGGCCCGCAGGCTGCGGCCGTCCCCATCGCCGTTCCCGGCCTGCCGGCGCACGGCGGTGCACGGTGCAGCTCCCTCGCTACCAGATGATCTCGCCCAGCGGTATCGCTGCCCAACGGTGGCGCCAGTCCAGACGATGAACGTCCATGCAGCCTCAACCCGCCCATGCCTGCCGGCGGCAGCCGCGTCGCCGACCGGCCCGCGCCGTTGCCCGGTGTCCTGGGGTGTCGCCCGGCACCGGGCCTGTGCCGGCGTGATCGCGCTGCCGGGGAGGGCCTGAGTGCGGGACGCGCCCCTTGCCTTCGATGCTTCGGGACGCACCGACTGGACGCAGCATGAACTGCTGCTGGTGCGCGAAGTCACGCGCCACCTGTCGCGCAGCCTGGAGCCCGACCATGTGATCCGCGAGATCCTGCACCTGCTGTCCGAACTGCTCGGGTTGAACCGGGGCCGGGTCCTGCTCCATGACACCGAGCGGACACAGCTGGCGATCAGGCACGCATACGGACTGACGCGCGACGAGATGGCGCGCGGGCGGTTCGCTGCAGGTGAAGGCATCACCGGGCAGGTCTATGCGAGCGGCCGGCCCGCGATCGTGCAGGACATCGATGCCGAACCGGCATTCCTGTGCCGCACCGTCGATCGCGAGAAGCTTCCGCCAGAAACCGTCTCCTTCATTGCATTGCCGCTCGAGGTGGGGGGGCGCATCGAAGGCGTGCTCGCTGTACACCGGTTGCGCCAGCGCGACCGCGCGATCAGCGACGACCTGCACATCCTGCAGTTCGCGGCGCTGCTGATCGGCCAGGTGCTGGAACTGAACCGCGCGGTTGCCGAGCGCACCGCGCGGCTCGAATCCGAGAACCGCAAGCTGCGCGCCGCCCTGGAGCGTGCAGCCGAGGTGGGCAACGCTGCCGGCATCATCGGCCGGTCTCCCGGGTTGCTCGCGGCCCTGCGCCAGGTCGAGCGGGTTGCCGACACCGACGCGACCGTGCTGCTGCTCGGTGAATCGGGGACCGGAAAGGAGCTGCTCGCGCGCGCGCTGCATCTTGCATCCCGGCGTTGCGACGCGCCGTTCGTCAACGTCAACTGCGCGGCGATCCCCGCCGAATTGTTCGAGAGCGAACTGTTCGGGCACGAGAAGGGCGCGTTCACCGGCGCCACCGCCGCGCGCGCCGGAAAGTTCGAGCTTGCGCACGGTGGCACCCTGTTCCTCGACGAGGTCGGCGAACTGCCTTCCGCGACTCAGGCGAAGCTGCTTCGCGCGCTGCAGGAACGGATGATCCAGCGGATCGGTGCCGCAGCCGAGCGCAGCGTCGACGTGCGCATCGTCGCCGCCACCAACCGCGACCTGCAGGCGCTGGTCGCCGCAGGCAGGTTCCGCCTCGACCTGTTCTATCGCCTGAACGTGGTGCCGGTGACGCTCCCGCCGCTGCGCGAGCGGCGCGAGGACGTACGCGACCTCTGTCGCCATTTCGTGAGCCGGCTCGACCAGGCGTATCAGCGCAATGTCTCGCTGGCCCCCGGGGCGATGCGGGCGCTGGAGGGTTTCTCCTGGCCGGGCAACGTGCGCCAGCTCGCCAACGTGATCGAGCGGCTGGTCCTGCTCGACGAGTCCGGGCAGG
>JAIENF010000345.1 GCA_019751575.1 Burkholderiales bacterium | reverse complement strand
ACCGCCTGGGTGTTCGGCGGGAAGGTGAGCTTGAGCCTCAGATCGGCCAGCCCGGTGCTTTCGTTCTCGGTGTAGTCCCCGTCGTAGCGCCCGCCGGCCGGGTCCGCCCCAAAGATGCGACCTTGCTGAAGTACGAACGCACCCACCCCCCAGCCAGCCTGGCCGCGATACTCGACGCCATACATGCCTTCTTGCATTTGAAGTTTCCTTTTCAAACGGTTGGATTCACCCTGCGCACGCTGTCCGGCGTCGATTGCATGAGATGCAGACAGGTCTGGCCTGGAAGAGGCGAGTCCTGAACAGCGAGCCAAGCAGACGAGCGTCGGCCCGTCGGTCTTCTGCGATCGACGAACAGCAGCGAAGCAGCCCCGGCCACGAGGACCGGGGCTTCCCTTCGACTACTTGCTGCGGTGCTTGGTCCGGTCGACCAGCACGTATCCCTGACCTGGCCTGGGAGTCGGCGGGAGCGGCTTTCTAGCGACGCCCGTGACCTCAGTACCAGTCGAGGGATTACGATACTGGCCAGACACCGGTGCCGGCGTACCCGGCCTCAGCGCTTTTGCCATTTCGAAATCTCCTGCGTGAAACATGAACACACGGGAGGAACGACCTGCGATGAGGAGCAACCGTTGACCCGGGGAGTAGCGTTGTGGAAACATCCGGGTGTTTCTGCAGCAGACGGCCCCTACGCGGGTCGTTTTCGCTTCCCGGGCAGTTAGCGCTGCCCGGGAAGTTTCCCGTCCCCAATCCGACCCGAACCCGAAAAACAACAGATAGGCAGGCGCCACAATATGTGGTGCCATGGGACCAGACCTGACACCAATTCTAGGGTTTAGTCCGAGCCCGTCAAGCAGGTGGATGCCTTTTTTTTCAGCATCGACGCGCCGTGGGACCTCCAGGTCGTGAGAAATGAGCATCGTTGCTGGCTTCGGTGCGGAGGATCCGGTTGAGCCGCGTGATCAGACAGGCCGGGACACTCTCGCGGCGCCCGTTCACGCGCAGCGGCGGGAAAAGCGGATGAAGGTAGAGATCTTCGCCAGTGCCGCGTTTGCACTCGATGCAGCCCCCGTGTTCTTTCCACTCGCGGTCGAACTTCCGACGGCCTCGGGTCGATATGAACGGTTTCATCGTGCCTGATCCTTCCTGATGGAATGGGTTTGGGGAGCGCCGCGATCGGGCTGCTTGATCGCGGCGCCGGGTGTATGGGCCTCGAGGTCGTTCGAGAACGAGATCATCTCCATGAGACGTTCCATCTCCTCCTGCTCGGCGCGTTGCGCCTCCCATGCATCCGTTTTCGGTACCTCGCTATCTGGCAGGTAGCAGCTGAACCCGAGGATCTGATCGGGCAGGCTCATGGCATAGAGACCGGTGCCGTGCTTGGCTTCGCACCCGATCCGAAGGTAGTGAAACGGATCGCCGAACAGTTCCAGCAACGCGGTCATCGGCGCGGCGGAGAATGGCACTGCCTGGTTCAGGGAGCGATCGCTGGTGGAAGCTGGAAGGCCCAACGCCCGAAGCGCTCTGTTGTCTGCCGTGAAGAAGAAAAGCACAGCGTTCAGGAATGCGTCGCGGACCAGTCCGTGGTCTATGACCACCTCTCGCAGCGCTTTTGCAGTGGCTGGCTGCATCGCGATTGTCCTAGGGTCGTCGAGGCCTAAGCGTTTCAGCCGAGCCGAGATGTAGCGATTGGCGGATCGCGACAACTTCTTTCCTGCCAGATCGTTCCGGAGATACGGGATCTGATCTGCGATCAGCTGATCGATCAGCCCGTCGCGGTTGATCGGCATCGATTGAATGCTCTTTTCGAATCGTGTGAATACGGGGCTGCAGAACTTCACGGTGATCTTGTCGCGCTCTGCCACGTCGACTCCTTGAGGAAGGGTGTGGTGGCGATGATAGGCAAACCTGCGCGCAAGTAAACACATTGCTGTACGGCAAATGCCACACTCTGTGGATAGTGTCCCGCCGCCCCTAGAGTGAACACTCTTGCTAAAGGTATTGATAAAATATGTTATCAAGAGCACGATCACCCAAGGTCAACGAAAGGAAATCGCGCCATGTCCGAGGAGTTCAATGAGATCGAACTGTGGAGGCAGCGCGCCGATCGCGCCCAGGCCGCCGCCGCACACGCCTACGCCCGCCTCCTCGACCTCGCCGAGCACCACGATACCGGCCAGGCCCGCCGCGTGGCGCGGTTCATCGCCAGCACCTACAACAGCACGACCTTCCCGTTCGACCTCGCGGAGCTGCGCGCCGTCGATGTCGCCCTCT
>JAIENF010000723.1 GCA_019751575.1 Burkholderiales bacterium | reverse complement strand
GTGGCGACGAGGTTGCCGACGTCCAGCGCGAGGCGGTGTACCGGCTGATCGGCCTGCTGCGCCAGCAGGACATGGCGGCGCTCGGCGGCTTCGAGGCGCTGTCGGGCGCCCTGAGACGGCGGATGGAACCCGCCGAGCACCATCGCCTGTCCGAGGACATCGCCAACCTCGAGTTCCAGCGCGCGGCCCAGGCGCTGGACGACCGGTTCCGGCAGGGGGCTGCACCGCCCATACCCGCGCAGCACGAGGGCCGGCCGAACTTGGTATAAAAGGGGGTCAACCAGGGAGGTCGTGCATGGACAGGGCAGTCAGGAAGAATGGCAGCAAGGCGGCGCCGCAAAAGAACAAGCCTGCTTCCCGTGCCTCGGCGGCTCCGGCCGCGAAGGCGGCAAAGACCGCGAGCGGCCGTCGCTCCCGGCCCGGCGAACCGCCGCGCACCTATCCCGACCTGCACGACCACATCGCCGCGCTCGACGCCGCCGGCCTGCTGGTGACGGTGGACCGTCCGATCAACAAGGACACCGAGATGCACCCGCTGGTGCGCTGGCAGTTCCGCGGCGGCATCGAAGAGAAGGACCGCAAGGCGTTCCTGTTCAACAACGTCGTCGACACCAAGGGCCGCAAGTACGACATCCCGGTGGTCGTGGGTGCGCTGGCCGCCAACCGCGAGATCTACCGCATCGGCATCGGCTGCGAACTCGACCAGATCGACGCCACGTGGAACAAGGCGGCGGCCAACCCGATCCCGCCGCGCATCGTCAAGGACGCGCCGTGCCACGAGATCGTGATCATGGGCGACGACCTCGACAAGCCGGGCATGGGGCTGGACGCGATCCCGGTGCCGATCTCGACCCCGGGCTGGGACAACGCGCCCTACACCACGCTGTCGCAGTACATCACGAAGGACCCCGAGACCGGCGTGCAGAACATGGGCAACTACCGCGGCCAGGTGAAGGGCCAGCGGCGGCTCGGCATGAACCCGTCGCTCGAACTGCGGCCCGGCATCTTCATCCACTGGGAGAAGGCCAAGGCGCGCGGCGAGCGCCTGCCCGCCGCGGTGGTGCTGGGCGCGCCGCCCTGCATCACCTTCACCTCGGTGCAGAAGCTGCCCGAGACGGTCGACGAGTTCCATGTCGCCGGTGGCCTGGTCGGCGGGCCGGTCAACGTGGTGCGCGCGAAGACGGTCGACCTGCTGGTGCCGGCCGAGGCCGAGGTGGTGATCGAGGGCTTCATCAACACCGAATGGCTGGAGCCCGAGGCGCCGTTCGGCGAATCGCACGGCCACGTGAACCTGCAGGAATTCAACGCGTTCATGGACGTGACCTGCATCACGCGCAAGAAGAAGGCGATCCTCACCTCGATCATCTCGCAGGTGACGCCGAGCGAATCGAGCCTGATCAAGCGCGTGGCGATGGAGCCGCTGTTCCACAACCACCTCAAGAACGTGCTCGGCATCCAGGGCGTGAAGAAGGTGGTGATGCACGAGCCGCTGACCAACCTGCGCAAGGTGGTCGCGCTGATCATGGATTCGAAAACGCCGCGCAACGAGGTCTGGCGCGCGATGTACGGCGCGGCCTCGCTGCACCGGGCCGCCGGCAAGTACGTGATCGCGGTCAACGAGGACATCGACCCGAACAATGCCGATGCGCTGCTCTGGGCCATGTCCTACCGCGCGAACCCGGCGCTCGACATCGAGATCCTCGCCCACCGCGACCAGGGCCACGGCCCGCGCAGCAAGCGCAACGATGGCACCGATGCCTCGGTGCTGATCGATGCCACGCTGAAGGAGAAGTTCCCGCCGATCTCGCTGCCCAAGCGGGAATTCATGGAGAACGCGAAGAAGATCTGGGAGGAACTCGGCCTGCCGCCGCTGCGCCCGCAGGTGCCCTGGTTCGGCTACTCGCTCGGCGAATGGTCGCCCGAGTTCGACCGCGCCGCCGAGCTGGCGGTGGCCGGCGACTACTTCGAGACCGGCAAGCTGATCGCCAGCCAGCGCCGGAACGACGTGAAGATGAACACGGAAGTGCGCGACGTCGGTTACGGCACCTCCGGCGGCAAGGACAAGTCGGGATCGAAGGACCGCAAGAAAAAGAAGAAGAACAAGTGACGGGGGCTGCAACCGGCACTGCGATGCACATCGGCCTGTTCGTGGGCGACGGCATCGGCTGTTCCCGCCAGGCTGCGCGCATCGCCGACGCGCTGGCCGGTGCCGTGCTGCACGTGCATGCGGCGGTGCCGGACGCGGTCGACGGGCTGGTCGGGGCCGGCGCG